>CAMAUH010000282.1 GCA_945861365.1 Candidatus Kuenenia stuttgartensis | reverse complement strand
ACGGCAAGCCGGTCGACTACGGCCTCGGCTTCCGCATCGAGACCAAGGAAGGTCGCACGATCGTGTCGCACGGCGGCGCGCAGTCGCGGGTCAGCACGCAGTTGCTGCTGCTGCCCGATGCGCAGGTCGTCGTGGTGGTGCTGTGCAATCTCGAGAAGGTGCGCCTGCAGCCGCTGGCGCAGCAACTGGCCGCACTGGCCGCGAAACCGGAGACGAAGTGATGCGCAAGACGTGGTCCGTGCTCGGCAACTCACAGAAGCTCGACGGTGGGGCGATGTTCGGCAACGCGCCGAAGGCGCTGTGGCAGCGCTGGGCGCCCGCCGACGAGCAGAACCGCATCGACCTCGCCTGCCGCTGCCTCGTGGTGCGCGAGCCCAACCGCGTGGTGCTGTGCGAAGCGGGCATCGGTGCGTTCTTCGCGCCCGAACTGCGACGTCGCTTCGGCGTGCAGGAGGAACGGCACGTGCTGCTCGAGCAGCTGGCGGCCCTCGGCGTGCAGCCCGCGGATGTCGGTGTCGTGGTGCTGTCGCACCTGCACTTCGACCACGCGGGTGGTGTGCTGTCGCCGTTCCGCGATGGCGCGCCGCTCGAGCTGGTGTTCCCGAACGCGCACTACGTGGTCGGCGAGACGGCCTGGCAGCGCGCGCAGAAGCCGCACGCGCGCGACCGCGCCAGCTTCGTGCCGGAGCTGCCGGTGCTGCTCGAACGTTCGGGCCGGCTCGAGCGGGTCACCGGCGAGCGCAGTGCGGTGCTCGGCGACGGCTACCGGCTGCACCGCAGCGACGGGCACACGCCGGGCATGCTGCTCGTCGAGGTGGCGACGGCGCACGGGCCGCTGCTGTTCTGCGCCGACCTGATCCCGGGCGTGCCGTGGGTGCGGCGCGCGATCACGATGGGCTACGACCGCTATCCGGAGCTGCTGATCGACGAGAAGACGGCGCTGCTCGCGGACCTGCAGAAGCGGGGCGGGCGGTTGTTCTTCACGCACGATCCGCAGGTGGCGGCGTGCTCGCTCGGCGTCGACGAGCAGGGGGCGGTGGTGGCGGTGGAGCCGGTCGCGCAGTTGGTCGGGACGTAGCGTCAGCGCTTCGGCAGCACGACCTTCACTGTGGCGCGGCCAGTCGCCGGGCCGGTCGCCCGCGGCGTCAGGCCAGCAGCGCCTGCACCTGCTTCTGCAGCTGCTCGCTCTGCTCGTGCAGGCCTTCGTTCGCCTGCAGCGTCTCGCGCACGGCCTCGCCGAGCGATTGCGCCGAACCTTGGATCGAACGGATCGACGCCTCGGCGCCATCGATCAGCTGCAGGCCCTGCTGCGCCTCCTGGGTCGCCTGCTGCGTCGCGGTCGCCAGCTCGGCGCCACGCTGCTGCACGGTGCGCGCGAAGGCTTCGATCTGCCGGGCCGCCTCGCTGGAGCGCCCGGACAGGCCGCGCACTTCTTCGGCGACGACCGCGAAGCCCTTGCCGTGTTCGCCGGCGCGCGCCGCTTCGACCGCGGCGTTCAGCGCCAGCAGGTTGGTCTGGAACGCGATCGACGAGATCAGGTTGGTGACCTGCGCGATCTGCGCGCCGGTGTCGACCAGGGCCTGGATGTTCTTCTCGCTCGCCTGCACGGCGCCGGCGAGCTGCTGGAAGCGCTGCATCGTCTTGGCCAGCACGTCGCTGCCCTGCTGCGCGTGCTGCAGGTTGTCGCGGCCGATCGTCTCGAGTTGCCGCGTGCGTTCGGCGCTGCCCTCGATGCCGGTGCCGATCGACTGGAAGCCGCGCACGATGTCGCGCACGTGGGCTTCGGCCTCGGCGCGCGCTGCCGCGACCTTGTCGTTCAGTTCCTGGCGTGACTTCGCCGTTTCGGTCTGCGCCAGTTCGGTGTCGAACACCTGCTCGGCGACGCGGCGCATCTCGGCCATCGCCAGGCGGCAGGCGAGCACCAGCACCGAGACCTCGAGCACCACGTAGCCGGCGTGCTCGAGCACGCGCAGCACGTCCGGCGTGTCGGTGCCGAACACCGAGTGCGGCAGCAGCAGGCCGCGCGCCAGGTGCTCGGTGGCGACGACCACCGTCGCGGTCAGCAGCACGCGCCAATCGCGGTAGGTGCCGAGGAAGGCCAGCGCGACGAACACGCCGAAGTGCACTTCGATGCGGCCGCTGCCGAGGTGCGTGAACAGGGCGCTTTGCAGCATCAGCGAAGCGGCGACCACGTGGCGGGTCAGCGGCTGGCCAGCCTGTGCGCGGGCGAGCCAACCGACGGTCGCCGCGCCACCGCCGCCGAGCAGCAGGGCGGCCAGCACGTGCGTGTGGGGTGAGACGCCGGTGCCAGCCCACGCATGGGGCGAATAGAGCCAGGCCAGCAGCAAGGCGGCACCCGCCAGTGCGCCCATCAACCAGGCCATGCCGCGGTCGATCTGCGCACAGAAGTTCGTGTGGTCAGTGCCGAGGCGCGTCGCGATCGCCTGGTCCCGTGTTGCAGCATGCCCGTTCATGGCCGGTGCTATCGGCACGCAGGGGGCACCCGAACACTGCGGGATATCCCGCAGGGCCGCGTTCGCCCTGCAGAACCCGGCGCAGCGTGCGGCTGCCGGGGTTGTCGCCGACGTGGCCGCGGCCCGCGGTGATGCCGCCCGAGAAGCGCAGTTCGCCGCCGGTGCCGTAGACCAGCACGTGGCCGGAAGTCGCCAGATGCAGGGCGTGCGCCAGGGCGCCGTCGCGGTCGGCGACGCAGGCGGCCGGCCACTGCTGTTCCAGCGCCGCGATGCGTTCGGGCCGCCACGCGGTGGGCACCGTCGTGGGCAGCTGCAGCAGCAGGCGCACGTCGACGTCAGGCGCCTGCGCCAGCACCTGCCGCAGTTCGGCCAGCGTCGCCGGAAGGCACGGGCACTGCGGGTGCGCGGCGACCAGCAGCAGCGGGCGGGTGCCGTGGGGGCCGAGCTGGTCGCGCAGTGCTTTCGGCAACGTCGCAGGCGGCGAGCCCGGGTCGCCCGGCGCGGTCGCGTGCTCCAGCAACAGCGCTTCCGCCGCGCCGACCGACGCGATCCATGTGAACAGCACGCAGGCGACGGAGCGGCGCACGCCATTGCATCGGCAACGGCCGCCCGCCACTGAACCGCGCTACTTGCCGCTGCCGCCGGCGGGCGGGACCTCGCCAGCCTTGGCGGCGTCCGCGGCCTTGTGGTCCGCGAGGCGCTTCTGGGCGCGCACTTCGAAGGGGCCAACGTGCTGCGACAGCAGGCTGTCGTTGGCGGGAACCTTCAGGTCCGGCTTCTTGTCGACCACGGCTTGCAGCGCCTGCAGCGCGGTCTTCTTGGCGTCTGCGTCGCGGGCGCCGTCGACGGCGGCGAGCGCCTGCTCGAGTTCGCGCACACGCTGGTTGATCGTGTGCACATCGCGCATCGCATCGAGGAACGCTGCCTCGGGATCGCTGCCCTTGTACTGGTCCTTGTCGAACGGCAGCACGCCGACGACGTCGAGCCCCTTCTGCTTCGGCCGCTGCGTCAGCACGAACAACGCCAGCGTGTCCTCACCGAGTGGCGTGCCGCCATTGCGCAGTTGCCGCTGCTCCTTGCCGTCGGGCAGGCGGGCGATCTGCGCGTCGAACTGCAAGGTCGGCTTGTCGGCCTTGCCGTGCAAGGTCGCGCGCGGCTGCAGCGTGGTGCTGACCGGCGCCTTGAAGAACTGCGTGCCGCTGACCGACGCCACCGCGTTGCCGCCGCCGAGCTGGCCGTCGGCGAGGCGTTCGCGTTTGCCTTCCTTCCACTTGCCGAGCCGGCCGACGACGACGAGGGTCGACGGGGAGTCGAGCTCCTTGCTGTAGTCGAGGTACTTCGGCGCCTGCATCGGCAGCGACACCGCCTGGGCGGGTGCGAGCGAGCAGGGCAACGCGGCAAGCAGAAGGCACAGGACGGCGGAGTGGGCGCGCATGGCGGCAGCGAACGCTACCGCAGCGGCCGAACTCCGGGGCCGGGCGAACGTCCTCGTTCAGCGCACGGCGGCGATCGCCTGGTCGTAGTTCGGCTCCTGCGCGATCTCCGGGACCAGTTCGGTGTGCACGACCTTGCCGGTGGCGTCCAGCACGACGACCGCGCGCGCGAACAGGCCGGCCAGCGGGCCGTCCGTCATCGTGACGCCGAAGTCCTTGCCGAAGTCGGGGCCCTTGAACCAGCTCGCGGTGGTGACCTTCTCGATGCCCTCGGCGCCGCAGAAGCGCTTCTGCGCGAACGGCAGGTCCTTCGACACGCAGACGACGACGGTGTTGGGCAACGTCGCGGCCTGCTGATTGAACTTGCGTACCGACGTGGCGCAGACGCCGGTGTCGATGCTCGGGAAGATGTTGAGCACGACGTTCTTGCCGGCGAGGTCCTTGTTGGACAGCGGGCTGAGGTCGTTCTTGGTCAGCGTGAACGCGGGCGCCGCGGCGCCGACCTTGGGGAGGTCACCGGACGTGGTGACGGGATTGCCTTTGAAGGTGATCTTGGCCATGGGGGGCGCAGGTGTAGGCCGCGGGCCACGGCGGGCCAATGGCGAAGTCGCCTCTTGGGCGCGCGCCGCTTTCAGCCGTTCAGCAACCGCAACACCAGCTGCGGTTGCGTGTTCGCCTGCGCCAGCACCGAGATCGCCGCACTCTGCAGGATCTGCAGGCGCGCCAGATTCGCGGTCTCCTGCGCGATGTCGACGTCGCGGATGCGCGACTCGGCGGCGGCGAGGTTCTCCTGCTGCACGCCGAGGTAGCGGATCGAACTCTCCAGCCGGTTCTGCAGCGAGCCGAAGCGGCTGCGCAGGCGCGACACCGAGTCGATCGCCGAGTCGAGGGCGGCCAGCGCCGTGGTCGCGGCGCCGACGTTGGTGATGCCGAGCACGTCGATGCCGAGGCCGGTCGCCAGCATCGGCGCCAACGTCGCCGCCAGCGTGTCGACACCGAGCGAGATGCCGATGCCGACCTGGAACTGCACGTTCGAGCTGCTGCCGTCGAGCAGCTTGATGCCGTTGAACTCGGTGGCGCGGCCGATGCGGTCGACCTCGTCGACGAGCTGCTGGAACTCCTCGTCGAGCGTGCGGCGGTCCTGGCTCGACACCGAGCCGTTCGCTGCCTGCACCCCGAGCTCGCGCAGGCGGATCAGGATGTTGCTGACCTCGTTGAGGGCCCCTTCGCCGGTCTGCGCAAGCGAGATCCCGTCCTGGGCATTGCGCTGCGCCTGCTGCAGCGAACGGACCTGCGCGCGCAGCCGTTCGGAGATCGCGAGGCCCGCGGCGTCGTCGGCCGCGGTGTTGATGCGCAGGCCGGTCGCCAACCGCTTGTAGGTCACGGCGAGGCGATCCGTGATGCCGCTCAACGCCCGCTGTGCGGTCAGCGACGCGATGTTGGTGTTGATGCGCAGCCCCATGCTTCCCTCGACGCTTCGGATCGGCGCATCGCGGGTCCTGGCTCAAGTGGCCACCGTCCTAGGCCGATAGGACGGTGGTGCAAGTCCGCGTCGATCCACACAGCCTGGTGCCGCCGAGCCAGCAGCTCGTCGCGGCCGTGCTCGACGCGATCGCCAACGGCGAACTGCAGCCCGGCGACAAGTTGCCGGCGGTGCGCGCGCTCGCCGAGCAGGCGCTGGTCAATCCGAACACGGTCGGCAAGGCGTGGCGCGAACTCGAGCACCTCGGCGTGACCGAAGGGCGCAACGGCGCTGGCGTGTTCGTGACGCCGGGTGCGGTCGACGTGGCGAAGGCGGTGCGGCTGGCCGACACGCTGGCCGCGTTCCGCACCGCGGTGCAGCAGGCGCTGCGCGCGGGGCATGAACTGGCGGTGCTGCGTGAGGTCGCGGGAACGATCGCGCGCGCGCCCATTGGGAACGGGGAACGACAGGGGAGCAAGGCATGAACACGATCCTTCAGGTGCAGGGCCTCGACGTGCGCTTCGGCAAGAAGCGCGTGCTCGACGGGCTCGATCTCGCGCTGCACGACGGCGCCTGTACGGTGCTGCTCGGCGGCAACGGCGCTGGCAAGAGCACGCTGCTGCGCGTGCTGCTCGGCGTGCTGCGGCCGCGCGCGGGCACGGTGCGGC
>CAMAUH010000281.1 GCA_945861365.1 Candidatus Kuenenia stuttgartensis | reverse complement strand
CCTCGCGGAGGTCGCGGCGGGGGAGCGGTCTGCCCGGTGGGCGCGAAGTCGGCTGCGAAGGGGTGCAGACGAGGGTGGGGGACCGGGTGGACGATGGGCGCGCGGGTGCGGCAGGATGGCGTGGATGGGCTCCGGATGGTCCGGGACCGCTGCTTGAACCTCCTACTCCCCTGCGCGGCGGATCGCCGCGCCGCTACTGGAAGACCAGCAGGCAGCCTTCGGTGGTGGTCAGCTGCGGATTGCCCGTGACGGTGCTCGGCGCCAGTGCGACCCCCTGCACGAGCACCGATGCGCCGGGGAAACTGAATGGCAGCGGCAGCGCGAGCCCGAGCGGCTGTTGCAGCGAAGTCGCCTGCAGCAGCACGAGCATGCTGCCGACGTCGATCCGCAACTCCGGCCACGTCGCCGACGGCAGCGGCGGAGCGCCGTTCGGGAACACGTTCACCAACAGCAGCGCCGGGGCGTTGGTATAGACCCCGTTGCGGCTGCTGACGCGCAGCGTCAACAGCGAACCGAGGCCGACGGCGTGCGCCGCGCAGGTGCCGATGTTGCCAGGGGCCACACCGGACTCGAGCGTCAATTGGTCACTCGAGCCCGGGAACGGCCGCACGTTGCGGGCGGCGCACAGATCGGCGAGGCCAGCCATCTCGTCCCACGCCGTGCGGCCGATGCCGAGGCCGGTCAGCCAGCTCACCAGCTGGCCGTTGCCGGTGAAGTCGGGTGCCAACGGGCAGACTCGCACGCCGTAGATGGCCGTGAACAGGCACATGCCGGCGAGCAGCGTCATCGGCGGCAACGGGTGGAACAGGTCCGGATCGTAGTACGACGGCTGCCAGCCGAGCAGTGCTACGCCGTCGCCGACCGCCGCATCGATCGCTGCGCCGGCACCGTAGGCGGCTTCCAGGTCGCCACGTGCGAGCCGGTAGTTGCTCCGGATCTCGTCCTGCAACGCCCGCGGTGTCGGGAATGTGCCGGGATAGAGGAAGTGCCCCGCGGCCCGCGCCCAGGTCTGGTACATCACCGCCTTCGCCTGCGGGCTGTGGTTGCGCACGTTGCCGAGGATCTGCAGCGCCGAGGCCCGGAACAGGGCCGGATCTCCCATCGCCGCAGTGGCCTCCAGCGACTGCCCCTGCATCACGACGAAATCCCAGCGCTGGCCGATCGGCAGCGAGTTGATGGCGGCGACCTGCGCCGGGTCCGTGGCGTGGTACTGCAGGTCCGCGCTGCTCACGTACCGCTTGACGATGGTCGGCGCCGGCAAGCCGGCTTCGATCGCCAGCAGCCGCACGAGGTCGCCCACACCACCGTTCCGGGCCGAGTAACTGTTGCCGTAGAACAGCAGCTTCTTGCCCGCCTGTGCGGTGGCCAAGGCCGTCGTGACCAGCAGACAGATGGAAAAGGCGGCCAGGCGGCGGGCTCCATGCATGGTGGCTGCACGGTAGCACACCGCATCGCGCAGCCGACGCGACGGGTCTACCTGGACTTCTCTCGGACCAAGACGCCGATGGCAACGACGGCTGATGGCGCCCGCGAACGCGCCACCGCGGCATCACCGCACCGGGCACCACACCGCGCGGCCAGTTCGCCGCTCGGCAAACGGGTGGAGGAACCTTGTCGCCAGTGTGAGCCCTGCGAGCCCGTGGTTAGCCTCTGCGCTCCGAGTCGGCCGCGGACGGTTCCCGGCCGACCCATACCCATTGCACCCAGGTTCGATCCCATGCTGCTGACCATCGCGTCGCTTCTCGCCTTCACTCCCCAGGGCCCGGGCCCTTCCACCGCTCCGGTCGTCATCAACGAGTACAGCAATGACGATTCGGGCACGGACAATCTCGATTTCGTCGAGCTGTTCAACCGCAGCGCCGCACCGGTCGACATCTCGGGCTGGACGCTGAACGGCGAAGAAGGCACCCTCGCCGGCGCCGCCAACGGCGTGTTCACGTTCCCGGGCGCCGCCGGCTCGCTGACGACGGTCATCAATCCCGGCCAGTACGTCGTCGTCGGCCTCGCCGCGGTGCCGAACGTCAACTTCGTCATCACCGGCGCGACGCCCGGCCTCGTGCTCGAGAACACCGACGCCGACGGCGTCACGCTGCGCGACAACACCGGCACCGTGATCGACGGCGTCGTGTGGGGCTACAAGGCCTGGACGGCGGCAACGCCGACGTGGCTCGAAGGACATGGGCTGTGGGGCCAGTACATCCTGTTCGACGCCGCGGGCTTCCTGCCACAGGGTCTGCTGACGCCGCAGCGCTACGTCGACGGCTACGACAGCAACGTCAACAGCGCCGACTTCGTCATGATGGGCTGGACGCCAGGTGCCGCGAACGGCACTTCGCAGAACCTGCCGCTGTCGTTCGTCGAGAACTGCGACGGCGCGGTCGGCACGATCCTGCCGAACGTCAGCCACTCGTTCCTCGGCGCGCAGGTCTTCGATCCGGCCGCGGTGACCATTGCGACCAACACCATTCGCACCTACCCGGCCTCGCCGCAGGGCGGCAACCTGGCGCGCATCCAGGACCCGACCGGCGGCGGCAACGTGATCCAGCCCGCCGTCGTGCTGGGCAACAGCTTCCTGGCCGAGGTCTACGTCTACGTCACCGGCAGCAACCCGGCCCTCACGGTCCTCGGTCAGGGTGAGTCGTGGGCGTTCGGCGTCGCCGGCACGACCAACTCGTACGCCACCGCCACCGACGTGCCCGGCACCTACCTCGCGCAGGCCAGCCTGTGCAGCGGCACGCTGAACAGCGCGCCCGGCGCGACCGGCCTCGCGTGGATGGCGTTCGTCAGCACCACCGACACCAAGGTCTACCTGGTCGACCTGAACGGCGGCGGCCCGGCCCCGTTCACGATCGTGGCCGGCCCGATCGTGGCCACGCCCGGCACCAATGACGGCTGGCAGCGCCTGCGTCTGCGCGTCGACAACGGCAACTTCGTCGCCAACTACGGCGGCAACTACGGCGTCGACGACGGCCAGCGCTTCACCGGCACCTGCACCGTGCGCCAAGGCGCGGTCTACCTGCAGTACCGCGAGTGCGTGCAGACGAACGCGAACCTCGCCGGGATGTACGTGGATCGCCTCGAGGTCTACGGCGCCGTTGCCTCGAGCGTCGTCTACGCGGGCACCGGTTCGCCGACCAGCGCCGGCACGCCGGTCATCACCGTGAACGGCACGCCGACCGTCGGCAACGCCGGCCTCACCCTCGACGCCAGCAGCATGTTCCCATCGGGCATCAGCCTGCTGGCGATCGATCTCGGCGCGTTGCTGCCCGGCCTGCCGGTGCCCGGCACGCAGCCTGGCCTGCTGCTCTACGCCAACCCGACCTTCCTCAACACGGTGTTCAACGGCCCGTCCGGCACCGCGAGCTCCCCGCTGCCGCTGCCGCCCGTCAACGCGCTGATCGGCGTGGTCCTGGCCGCGCAGTACTTCGACTTCGACTTCTCGCTGCCGTTCCCGCTGCAGCTGGGCAGCTCGGGTGGTGCACAGATCACGATCGGCAACAGCTGATCGGGAAGGGCGACGGTCCGGCGAGCTCGCGCATCGCTACCCCGATGCGGCGCGCCGGACCGGGTTAGAAGCGGATCTCGTGGCCGTCGCCGAGCGTGAAGCCACCGTTCGGCAACGATGGATGCACCGCCGCCGGCTGCAGCATCAGGCTGGCGCCGGCGAGGCCGGGCGGGATCGGGATCGACCACATGCCACCGCCCGGCGCCAGGATCACCGGGCCCCCGACCACGATCGGCGCTGCCATGTGCAGCCACGGGATCGAAGGCAGCGAGAACGGCGCGCCGGTCGCGAACACTTCGCCGCCGAGCAGCCCGAGCCCGCCGTCCAGCGTGCCGTTCGGCGAGCGATACACCGCCGTCAAGGACGCCCCCGCGAGCCCGCGCTTCACGTCCTGCCGCGGGCCTTCGGTCGACGCGCCACCGACCGCCGTCGCGAGGCGCACGTCGCCGCCGGCACCCGGATACACCATCGCCTCGGCACCGAGCGGTTGTTGCAGCAAGGCCACCTCGACCGCCGACAGCGGCCGCGGCCACAGCTGGAACTCGTCGATCGTGGCATTGGCGAACGTGCCAGCACCGGCGTCGCTGCGCGCGCCGAGCACCAGGTCCCCGACCGGGTTCACGCTGTCACCGAGGAACTGCGCCGCGGTCTCCGGCTGGCCGTCGATGTAGACCCGCACCAGCCGGTCCGTGGTGGCGACCAGCGCATAGTGATGCCACTGCCCGTCGCGCAGATCGCGCGTGACGTCGAGCACGTCGATATCGGTGAGGTCGTTGGCGTAGATCAGCGCCGTTCGCAGGCGGGCGGTCGACTGGTCGAAGTAGATGCCGAGCCGGTTGTTCGCCGCGGTGGCGCCGTGGCTGACCAGATAGCGGGTGCCGGTGCCGGTGGTGTCGCTGGTGCGGAACCAGAACGCGAGGCTGAACTCGCCGCCAGCACCCCACGCGAAGTCGGTGATGTGCGCGCGATCGTCGACCCCGTCGCACTGCAGCGCCGACCCGATCCGGCCCGCCACCAGCGACGGACCGCCCACCGCAGGGAGCAACGTCGCATGGCGCGCATTGCCCGAGCTGTCCAGGGTCATGCCGGACTGGGCCGCCTCGAACCGCAACTGGCAGCTCTGCGCGATCGCGAGATCGTCGTCGTGGATCACGACTCCGGCCACGTTGGGCACCCCGACGTCGTTGCCGACGGCGAGGAAGCACTCGACGGTCTCGTCGCCCTCGGCGCTCGCATCGTCGATCGCGCGCAGTTCGATCCGCACCTCGGCCTGGCCGGGCGCGAACGACGCGAACGGCGGCGGCGCCGGGTAGTCGACGCCAGCCGTGGCCGTGCCGCGCCACTGCAACGGCACCAACCGCGCCACCGAGAGGTCCCCGCTGCGGGTGACGACGAATGCGCCGACCCCGCCGGTCTCACTGGCGACGCGATCGGCGGCGGCGATCATCACCCGGCCGCCGAGCGACGGGTTGCCACCGCGATAACCCTGGAAGAAGGTCTCCAGCCAACCGCCGACGCGGTCGAGGAACGGCCGGCGCACCGTCACCGTGCTGCGCACCGTGATCGGCGACTCGATCTGCACCGCATCCACCGGCGTACCGTCGCTCGAGCCGTAGGTGTCGACGTTGAAGCCGCCGCTGAAGTAGTTGCCGGACCCGGGGCCCGGGTGGACCGGGCTCGGCACGCTGTCGTAGCCGCCGATCTGCAGCCAGTTGCCGAGACTGCTGGCACCACGCAGCAGCACCGGGAACGTCGTCACGCCGAGGCTGCCGGCGCTGCGGATCGTGCTCTGGTTGACGTAGGTCGGCTGCGACAAGGTGGCGTCGGACAACGCCAGCTGGCTGCCGGTCAGCGAATAGCCCAGCTCGATCCAGTTCTCGGGGTGCCCGTGCCCGTGCAGGTCGAAGTAGAAGCCGTAGCCCCACTGTGCCAGCGTCGCCGCCCGGGCGTCGGCGACCGCTTGGTGGAACTCGAGATAGGCGGCGACGCCGAGCGGATGCCCCTGCGCGCCCTCGACGATGTCGCGGTTGACGTCGACCTTGCGGCGACCGAGGTGGAACAGCACCACGTGCGGCCGCAGCCGGAACCGCGCCGCCAGTTGGTCGCCGAACTCGCGCGCCAGCTCCAGAGTGCGCACGTCCTGCACCAGCGTGCCGTAGGTGCGGTCGGGGATCGTCGGCGGCAGCAGGTCGCCACCGTGCCCCGCAGACACCACGATCGGCGCATTGCCGACGATGTACTCCACATAGCCGTCGCTGCTCCACCGCGAAGCACCCACCGGCAGCGACTGGGCCGCCGCGGCGCCGCAGCAGGCTGCCATCACCATCACCCCACGCAAGTTGCACATACTCGTGTTCCGGAGGGCGGCGCGACCGGCCGAGCGGCGCCGCGTTCGTGATGAGTGGGTCGTGCGGCCCCCACGGATTCGTGGCCGGGGTCCGCGCCCACGGAGTAACTCGGTGATTCTCCACCCGTGCGGACACGGACCCCGAGGGATGGAACGCAGCCACCGTCTTCGCCGTTGAGCCGCGACCGTTGCGGTCGTCGGCTCCTACGCAG
>CAMAUH010000280.1 GCA_945861365.1 Candidatus Kuenenia stuttgartensis | reverse complement strand
GGCGCTCGGGAACAGGGACATGACAGTGTTCCTTCGCGGGAACGGGGTCGCGTGCTACATGGTCGGCGCGATTTCCGGAAGGCGCCGCCGGCCGCAACTTGTCGCGCGCTTGGCTGCCCGCTCACGCGCGTGCGGAGAGTGCTGCCATGGAACACGACCTGTTCGATGGCGCGATCTGCGCCGCGTCGGATCTGACCGCCCGCGTGAAGGCCGACCTGGTCACCGCGATGAAGTCGCTGGCCCAGGCCGATTCCCGTTGCCGCGCCGCCGAAGCCGCGGGTTCGCCGGTGACGCTGGGCATGCGCCACGAGCGTTCTTCCTGCCGGCAGTTGGTCGCGTCGCTGCGGCGGTTGCTGGCCGGCATGCCGACGATCACCGGAGGCCGCCATGCTGCTAGCGCCTGAACGCGACACGCATGGTGGCCGCCTGCGCGAGCTGCTGGCCAGGTTCCGCGCGCAGGAGCGTTCGCTGCTCAGCGCGCTCGAACTGGCGCAGGCCATGCTCGAGCACTGGCAGCGCGAGACCAGTTACCGGCGCGTGGCCGAGGTCGACGATGCCGAGCCGCAGCGGTTGCTGTGCCTCGGGCTGCGTCAGGAGTGCGACACGCTCGAGATCGAGCTGGCGCACGTGCGCATGGCGGTGCTCGGTGTCGGCGAGGAGTTGGCCCTGCACGAGCAGGCGCAAGCCCGGCCGCGCGTGGAAACGGCGGGCACCTGGTTGCTGCCGGCCTGAGCGAGCGATGGCCGGCGCTCAGGCGCTGGCGACGGTGGCGTGGGCGGCCTGCAGCGTCGCGACGCCCGCGGCCCCGAGATAGCGCAGCAGCAGGTGGTTCGGTGCGGCCAGCAGGTCGACGACGACCAGCGCATCGACGGTGTGGAACGCCGGGTCGACGTTCACGCCGAGCAGCTTGGCGCCGAGCTTCAGGTATTGCTCCATCAGCACCGGCACGCCGGCGCGGCCGACCTCGAGTTCGCGCACCATCGCCGAGACGTCCTGCAGATCGGCGATCTGCTGGGGTTCCCAGCGCAGCGTGTCGTGCGCGGCGGTCGGTGCGAACGGCGCGCGCGAGCGCACGTGGCCGGCGAGCTCTTCGTGCAGGCAGTGCTGGCGCAGGTGGTCGACCATCAGCCGCACCGACGTCGCGTGGTGGTCGGCGCTGATGCTGACGGTGCCGAACAGCTGGCGATAACGCGGATTCTGCGCCACGAACGCGCCGATGCCGCGCCACAGCAGCAGCAGCGGCGCGAAGCTCTTCTGGTAGCGCGGTTGCACGAACGAGCGGCCGAGCTCGAGGGCCGGCGACAGCCGTTCCCACAGCCGCGCGTCGTAGTCGTAGAACTCGCTGGTGTAGATCGCGGCGGGGCCGCCGGCGGCCAGCAGTTCGTCGGTCAGGCCGAGCCGGTAGGCGCCGACGATCTCGCGCGCGGCGGGATCCCACACGAACAGGTGGCGGTAGCTGGCGTCGAAGCGGTCGAGGTCGTGCGCGTTGCCGCTGCCTTCGCCGACGTTGCGGAACGTCACTTCGCGCAGCCGGCCGATCTCCGCCAGCACCTGGGGCGCCTCGCCGGCGCGCACGCAGAACACGTCCATGCCGTTGCCGGTGAGCAGCTTCGCGGCGACCGGCAGTGCGGCGATCTCGCTGGCCAGCGCGTCGACGCAGCCGCGCGCGGCGACGTCGGTGTGCGCCTGCACCTGCGTGCGCGTCGGCGGCCGCAGGTCGCGGCGGCGCGCCAGGATCTCGGTGCGCAAGCGCAGGTAGTCGCAGCGGGCGCGGTCGTCTTCGGCGAAGCGCGCGGTCTGGTCGGCGCGGATCGCGTGGCCGACGCGCACGCCGACGGCGCGGCCGACCTGCGCGAGCAGGGCATGGCCGAGCGTCGCGGTCCGCAGCCGTGCATGCAGGGCACCGGCCGCATGGAACCAGGCGGGGTTGTCGGCGCTGACGTGCACCGGCACGACCGGCGCGCCGGTGCGGCGCTGCAGGCCGGCCACGGTCGGCTGCCACGGGCGTTCCTTCGCCTTGCCCTTGCGCAACAGCGCGCGGCCAGCCACTTCGCCGGCGGGGAACACCAGCAGTACGCCGCCGTTGGCGAGATGGCGGAACGTCTGGCGCATCGCCCGGCCGTTCTGCTGGCTGCCGTTGGTGAACACGTCGATCGGGATGACCAGGTCCTGCAGGGCCGGGATGCGGGCGAGGAACTGGTTGGCCAGCAGCTTCACGTCCGGGCGGCGGCGGCGCAGCAGCGCCAGCATCAGGATGCCCTCCATCGCGCCGGTCGGATGCTCCGCCGCGACGATGCAGGCGCCACTCGCGGGGATGCGTTCGAGGTCGCCTTCGGGCAGATCGAGGTCGAGACCGAGCCAGTTCATGGCCGCCTCGAGCCAGGGCCCCGGGTCGGTGTGACCAGGGCCGACCTGTTGCTCGATCGCGTCGTGCACCTGCTGCAGGCGCTGCAGACCGAGGGCGCGTTCGGCCAGATGGCCGATCCCACGCAGCCACCAGGGAGTGTCGGAGGACGTCAGGAGGAACGGTCGCGCACCTACTGGCATGTTGGATGTTTCGGCTGAGTCGATGAAGGGGCGGCCAAGGATGCGTCAGGGTTCGCTGCCTACGTGCGCTTGCATCACTGCAGCACCAGCACGTTGGCGTTGCCGAGTGCGAAGCCGAGCGCGCTGCCGTCGAGCACGGCGGCCTGGCTGCTGATCAGGCGCCCGGGGAAACCGGCCGGCAACGCGAACGCGCTGGCGGCGGTGCCGGCCGCATCGGTGACGAAGATGTCGCCCGGGAACAGCGGGCCCGCGAGCGGTAGCCAGGTGCGGCAGGCGGGCGCGAGCTGGGTGCCGAGCGGGTCGAGGCTGAGCGCGAAGAAGTTGGCGCCGATGCTGTTCGCGGTCGCGTTGGCGTGCGTGATCGCGATCGAGGTGCCGCCGAGCGGGGCGCCGAGGAACGCGGAGGTCAGTACGCCGCCGCCGACCGGGCATCCCTGGCCCCACGGCGCCGTCTGGCCCGGCGCCAGCCAGGTCACCAGCAGCTGCGGCTGGCCGGTCGGGTTCTCGCG
Source organism: Candidatus Kuenenia stuttgartensis (assembly GCA_945861365.1). Lineage (GTDB taxonomy): Bacteria > Planctomycetota > UBA1135 > UBA1135 > UBA2386 > UBA2386. The sequence continues at coordinate 3,030 of CAMAUH010000280.1, read as the reverse complement.
CGAATCGAGTCGGCGCGCGCGATCGAGCGGCAACTGCTCGGCGGTCTTCAGCAGGATGCCGTGGTTCTGCGCGGGCTGCAGGAGCCAGCCCTGCACCACAGCTGCGTCGAGCGTGCCGCTGCAGATGCCGCCTACCGGCAGTTCGATGCTCCCGACTGGGCTGGCGGCGAAGTCGCCGCCGACGCTGGCCCAAGCCTGGTTCGGGTGGATCGCCTGCGTCCACGTCGCGTCGCCGACCGTCGTCGGTGCGCCCATGCCGCCACCGCCGGCGATCGCGTACGACGTTCCTTCACCGAATGCCTGCGTCAGTGCATGTGCAGTCATGGTGGTGGACTGCGGGGCGCCCGAGAAGAGCACGTTCATCTGCAGCGTCGCCTGCAGCACGACCGCACCGGTGGGCAGCGCCGCGGCGAGATCGAAGCGCAGCAGCGCGCGACGTTTGAGTCCCAGCGCCGTCACGCCGACGAACAGGCTCTCGCCGATCGCGTTGCTGAAGCTGCCGGTCGAGCTTTCGTACAGCGTGTTGTCGCGCGTGCACGGGACCGCGGTCGTCGTCTGTGAAGGCAGCGACAGGGCCAGCAGCGGGGCGATGAAGAGAGTTCGGGCGGTGAACGGTGGTGTGCGCATGCGAAACGGCCTCGGTGATCACGCACACCATGCAGGGCGTGCGTACAGGGCTCGTGAAGAGCGTGCGAGTCGTGCGCGCGCGAAGCTCGCGGACTCTTCAAGCAGCATTGGCTTCCCCTTCGACGGTGCGCGGCAGAGTCCGTCGGACCACAACTGGAGACCCCGCAATGCAACACCGACTGAATCTCTCGACCGCTTCCTTCCGTGACCGCCAGCGCACGCTGTGCTCGGTCGCCTTCGCCGCCGCGGCCTTCGCCGTGCTCGGCCACGCGCAGGGCGTGCAGGGCCCGAGCTCCTCGCGCACCCCGTACCTCGTCAACTCGGCGCCCAACGCCGGCGTCGTCCGCAACATCACGTCGATCGTCACGACGCTCGACCTCGTCCCGACGACGGGCGCGCTCGCCACGCCCTTCGAGATCTGCGGCATCCTCGATGGCCTCGGCGCGTACGACAACGGCGACGGCACCGTCACCGTGCTCGCCTGCCACGAGATCAACACCCCGTTCGGCGCGATCCGCCGCCACGGCGCGCGCGGCACGTTCGTGACCGAGCTGATCGTCAACAAGAACACGCTCGCCGTCGCCTCGGCGCAGGACCTGATCCACACGTTCGTCCTCAATGGCGTCGATCGCAACGTCGCCAACGGCAACCCGCTCGCCCTCGGCCGCTTCTGCTCGTCGGACCTGCCGGAAGTCTCGGCGTTCTTCAACAGCGCCTCGGGCCTCGGCACGACGTCGCGCATCTTCATGGCGGGCGAAGAAGGCCCAGCGACCGGCTACGCCGTTGCCACGGTCGCGACCGGCCCGGAGAAGGGCCGCGCCTACGTGTTGCCGAAGTTCAACCTCGCCACCAGCGGCTCGGGCATCAACGCCGTCGGCGCGTGGGAGAACCTGCTCGCCAGCCCGTTCGCCCAGGACCTGACGGTCGTCGCGTCGACCAACGACGGTGGCTCCGGCGTCATGAACAACACGGTCAACGTGTATGTCGGCACCAAGCAGAACACCGGCAACGAAGTCGAGCGCGCTGGTCTGACCAACGGCACGAACTACTTCGTCAGCGTCGTCGGCAACCCGGTCGAGATCGTCAGCACGACGACCCGCGCGACCAACATCACCAGCGGCACGCGCTTCAACCTGGTGTCGTTCGCGGCGCCGACGCCGTCGGGCACCACGTTCTCGCGCCCTGAGGACGGTGCGTGGGATCCGACCAACCCGCGCGACTTCTACTTCGTCACGACCGACCGCCTCGACACGCTGACCAACACCGGCGTGAACCAGACGATCGGCGCGACCGGCACCGCCCAGCAGGGCCGTAGCCGCCTGTGGCGCATGCGCTTCGACGACATCACCAACCCGATCCTGGGTGGCGTGGTCGATCTGCTGATCGATGGCAGCAAGAACGGCCAGAAGGTCAACATGCTCGACAACATGTGCGTCGCCGTCGACGGCACGATCTTCATGACGGAGGATCCGGGTAACTCGAGCTACATCGGCAAGACCTGGGCCTACGACGTCGCGACGGACACGCTCGTCCAGCTCGCCAAGTTCGACAGCGCCCGCTGGGGTGACCTCGCCGTCAACGGCGGCACGCCGGGCGCTATCTCGCCGCACACGAACGACAAGGAGATCTCGGGCGTCATCGACGTGACCTCCATGTTCCCGCACGCCGCCGACGAGCAGGTGCTCCTCATCGACGTCCAGGATCACTCGACGAACGCCGGTGTCGCGAACGCCAACACGGTCGAAGGCGGCCAGCTGCTGCTGTTCCGCGTGGCGCTCGGTGCGCGCGCGGTCGCGGTCGGTGCGGGCTGCAACATGACGCTGGCGGCGGCGCCGGCTTCGGCGCCGGTGCTCGGCACGACGTTCAACTCGAACCTCGCCAGCATGAGCAGCGGTGCGACCGCGTTCATGATGGTCGGTGCTTCGAACACGACCTTCGCGGGTCTGCCGCTGCCGCTGGACCTCGGCTTCGCCGGCCTGCCGGGTTGCCTGCTCTACCAGGACCTCGGTCTGGAAGGCGCTGGCGCGACGGTCTCGACCGGCGCCACGACCGCGAGCTACAGCCTGCCGATCCCGACGTCCTACGCGTTCACCGGCCTGACGGTGTACCTGCAGGGCTGGAGCACGGCTGGCGAGACCAGCAACGCGCTGACCGTGGTGTTGGGCTTCTGAGCCGATCGTTCCGCGGCCGCGAGGCCGCGGAAAGCATGAGGATTCGTTCCCCCGCCCGGGTTCGGCCCTGCCGCACCTGGGCGCCCTCGTTTGATGGTGGCATCTGCATGCGCTCGCACTCGCTGTTCACGTGGATCGTCTGCTTCGGGGGGCTGCTGGCAGCCCAGGCTGCATTGCCCGTCGACGAACGGATGCGCGCCGTCGTGCAACGGCACGCCGAGCACTGCCACGC
>CAMAUH010000279.1 GCA_945861365.1 Candidatus Kuenenia stuttgartensis | reverse complement strand
CATGAACGCCTGGCCGACCTCGCGGCGCCGGCCCACGACCTGGTGGGCCTGCAACAAGAGGAAGCGCGGCTCCCCCAACGCATCCGACGCATCCCGCGGAGAGCCTGATGGCGATCGAGGTGCACATCGATGTCGACGGCTCGCCGGTGCACGTCGGCACGCTGCACCCGGCGGCTCGCGGTCCCGCCGTGGCGTTCGAGTACGAGCGGGCCTGGCTGGCCCGGCCCGATGCGTTCGCGATCGACCCGACCGCGCTGCCGCTGCAGCCCGGAGCCCAGCACGGAGCGGCTCTGTTCGGCGCACTGCAGGACTGCGGCCCCGACCGCTGGGGCCGCGTGCTGATCGAACGAGCCGTCCGCAAGAAGGTGCTCGAGCAGCGCCCGTTCCGCGACATCGACTACGTGCTGGCCCTCGACGATGCGTCGCGCATCGGCGCCCTGCGATTCCGCAATCCGGATGGCCCGTTCCTGGCAGCCACGACCGGGCGACTGCCGCCGGTCGTTCGCCTCGCGGCCCTGCTCCGCGCGACCGATGCGATCCACCGCGACAGCGAGACGGCCGCCGACCTGCGCTTCCTGCTCGGCGAAGGCTCGCCACTCGGCGGAGCACGTCCCAAGTCGGCAGTCGTCTTGCCGGACGGCGCCCTCGCGATCGCCAAGCTCCGCAAGCCCGACGACACGCGCGACATCGCCGCCGGCGAAGTCCTCGCCTTGTCGCTCGCGGCGACTGCTGGCATCCACACGGCGGCGCACCAGCTCGTGTCCGTCGGCCGCAGCCATGCAGCGCTGATCACGCGCTTCGATCGCCGCGGTCCGGAACGTTTGCCGTTCCTGTCGGCCGCGAGCCTGGTCGGCACCACCGAGCGCGATGGCGGTTCCTATCTCGCGATCGCGGAGGCGATTCGCCGCTTCGGCGACGACGTGCACGCCGAACTGAGCCAACTGTGGCGACGCATGGTGTTCTCGTTGCTGGTCGGCAACTGCGATGACCACCTGCGCAACCACGGCTTCCTGATGCACAACCCGGGTCGCTGGAGCCTGTCGCCGGCGTACGACATCAATCCAGTTCCCGAGCTCGACCGTGGCCAAGGCCATCAGACGCCATTGAGCGAGGGCTCCACCGACTTCTCGATCGAACACGCCTTGGCGATCGCCGAGCTGTTCAGGCTGTCGCCGGCGAAGGCGAAGTTGATCCTGCGTGAAGTCGCGACCGCCGTCGACCGCTGGCAACAGGTCGGCAAGCGGCTGCGCCTGCCTGCGGCGACGTTGGCCAGCTACGCGAGCGCGTTCGCCAACCCGTGTCGCGACGAAGCGAAGCGGTTGCTCGGCACCGCGTGACCGCGCCGCCGCCTCGGCTCACAACGAAACCGACTGCTCCGCCCACAGCTGGAACTCGCGGTGCTTGGTCTCCTCCGCACGCGCCATCACCTCGCCGCTCGCCGTGCGCAGGATGTGCTCGAACACACGCTTGCCGACCTGCTCGATCGACTCGGTGCCGTCGATGACCGTGCCCGCATTGAGGTCGATGTCACGGCTCATGCGCGTGAACGTCGGCGTGTTCGACGACAGCTTCAGCACCGGCGCGATCGCGTTGCCGATCGTCGTGCCGCGGCCCGTCGTGAACACCACCACGTTGGCGCCAGCCCCCACGAGGCCCGGCGTCGACTCCTGGTCGTAGCCCGGCCCCTGCATCAGGTGCAGCCCGGAGGCACTCGGCGGCTGCGCGTACGGCGTGCAGCCCTCCACGCGCGAAGTGCCAGCCTTCGCCATCGCGCCGAGCGACTTGATGGTGATGTTCAACAGGCCGCCCTTGATGTTGCCCGGGCTCGGATTGTCGTCGAGCTTGGTGCCGAACTTGCCCGCGTACTCCTTGTACCAATCGACGTACGAGAACACTTCGCGCGCGGTCGCGAGGTCCTTGGCGCGCGCTGCGAACAGGTGCTCGCCGCCGCAGAACTCGGGGATCTCGGTGATCAGCACCGTGCCGCCGTTCTGCACCAGCAGGTCGGCCGCGTGGCCGAGGGCCGGATTCGCCGACAGGCCCGAAAAGCCGTCGGAGCCACCGCATTTGACACCCAGCGACAGATGCTCGGCCGACACCGTCGTGCGTTCGCACGCGTTCGCCGCTTCCAGCATCGACGTCACCAGCGACAGCCCCTTGTCGATCGCGCCCTGCGTGCCGCCGCACTCCTGCACGCCGAGCCAGTGCACCGGCTTCTTCGTCGACAGGCCGCCGCGCTGCTTCAGGTAGCGCTCGACCAGCGTCAGGTTGGTCTTCTCGCAGCCGAGGTCCATGAACAGCACCGCGCCGACATTGGCGTGGTCGGCGTAGTTCGCCAGCGTGCGCAGCATCACGTCGAGGTTGGTGCCGTCGCTGCAGCCGCAGCCCTTGTTGTGCGGCAGCGCCACGACGCCATCGACGTTCGGATAGCGCGCGCGGCTCCAGTGCGTGAACTCGGCGGTCGTCGCGATCTGCTGCGCTTCGTGGCTGCTGCACATCGACGTCGGCACGATCAGCACGAAGTTGCGCGTGCCGACACGGCCGTTCTCACGCTGGAACCCGCGGAACGTCGCGCGCTGCGCCGCTGGCACCATGCGCGGTGCAGGGTTGCTGAGCGAAGCGGGCAGGTCGCGCACGACCGGCACTTCGTTGCTCATGTTCGCGTGGCTGATCGGATCGCCGGCGGCGATGCCGCGGCTGGTGCCGATCGGCTGGCCATACTGCAACACGAACGTGCCGCTCGGGATGTCGCGCGTCGCGAAACGATGGCCCGGCGTCACGTCGCCGGTCAGGCGCAGCGAGCGGCCGTCGGGGAACGCGATGACGTCGTTGGCGGCGAGGCCGTGTTTGACGATCGCGACGTTGTCGGCCGCCGACACGACGACGGCGCATTGCGAGAGCGGACGCGGGGACGAGAGGGACGTCATGCGGGCCGCGGATGGTAGCCGGGCGCGCGGCGGCCGCTACCCGGGCGCGGCCAGCAGCTCGCGGGCGATCGCCAGGTACTCGTCGCGCACGGGGCCGGTGGCGGCGGTGCGGCCGGCCTCGCCGTACCAGTAGCGGGCGTTCGGCAGGTCGCCTTCGTCGCGATGCAGGGCGGCGTGCACCCACGCGCAGTCGGCGGTTTCCGGCTGCACGGCATCGTGGGCGCGTTCCCATTCGCCGCGCAGCGCGTGCCAGACGCCGAGCAATGCGGGGTTCGGCAACGGCGGCGGCGCCGCGTGCGCGAGGCTCGCGACGAACGCAGCACAACCATCGCTCACAGGCGGCGACGCATCACTCATTGCAGCAGGGCCTGCAGCGCCTTGGCCCAAGCGTCCAGGGCATGCTCGACCTCCGCGGCCGTGGCCCCGGCAGCGGCGCCGCCGCGGAACTGCCAGGCGAGACCGGGCCCCGCCATGGCGAGCTCCAACGACCAGCCGGCCTGGTCGCCGCCGAGTTCGCGGCCCGGCAGCAAGGGGAAGCCGGTGCGGGACAGCTGGCGCAGCGGCGCCAGCACGGCCTGCTCGAACCGTTCCGCCGTGCTGCCGTCCGTCGCGGCGAGCATGCGGGTCGCCCCTCGGGAATCGCCAACCGAGGAGTCGAGGGCGAGGCCGGCGCCATCACCGGCGATTCGCCAGCGCGCGCGAACCGTGCGCAGCGGGGCGCCCGGCTCCGGCCGGAACGTCAGGGTGACAGCGATGCTGTCGAGCCGCTCCGGCTGGGCGAGAGCCCGGGCCCCGGCAGGCTCGGTCGCGACCATGCGCAACCACTCGGCAAGCCCCGACGCGCGGTAGGCCTTGTCCCACGAGTTGTGACCAACCTTGGGGTACAGCGTCATCAACGGCTTGCCGCCCGCCGCTTCGACCGCGGCGACGAGCGCCTGCGTCTCCTTGACCAGCACCGTCGGATCCGCTTCGCCATGGAACGCCCAGATCGGCATGTCCTTCAGCGACGATGCGACTTCCGCGGGCTTGCCATAACCACACACCGGCGCGATCGCGGCCCACATCCCTTTGTGTTTCGCCCCGATCGCCCACGTGCCCGCACCACCCTGCGACAACCCGGTCAGGAAGCGCTGCGTGTCGTCGATCGCACACTCCTTCTCCGTCGCCGCCACCATTGCCATCACCATGTCGTCGTGGTCGATCCACTGCGACGGCTTGTCCGGCTTCTGCGGGAACACCACCACGCACGGCCAGCGCTCCGGCTCATTGCGCATCGCCGGCCCGAGCCCGACGTCGATGTGTTTCCAGCCATCGGTGCCGCATTCGCCCATGCCGTTCAGGAACACCACCAACGGCCAGCGGCGGTCGGCGCGGTACTCGCGCGGCAGGTAGACCACGTAGCGGCGTTCGATGCCGCCGATCGTCAGGGACTTGGCGAGGAAACCGGTCACGGTGGGATTCGCGGTCGGGGTCGGAACCTGCTGCGCCGCCGCCACGGTGCAGAACAGCGAAACTGCGAACGCACCGCGGCGCCAGGACATCATGGGCACGCACACTACCGCGCGCCGCCGCGCACCTCACCAGCCGCCGCGGCTCAACTCGCCGGCAGATCGCGCACATCGAGCGCGTTCGCCGCATGCAGTTCACGGAAGCGCGCGATCGTCGCCCGGATGCCGGCCGCGAGCGGCGTGTGCGGCAGGTGCGGATACGCCGCATGGATCGCGCTGCCGTCGAGCTGCGGCGGGATCGGGATGCGCGGGCCGCCGACCGTGATCTTGCCGCGCACGGCGGGGCATTCGGCTTCGATCGCGCGCGCCACCTCCGCGACGTCGACGGTGTCGCCGTGCAGGTTGAACAGGTGCGCGCCCTGCGGCCCGCCGTCGGCGCACGCGACGAACGCGGCCGCCGTGTCGGCTACGTGATGGAAGTCGGTCGGCCCCGAGAAGCCGATGTGGAACGCGCGCCCCAATACCGCTGCCTTCATCGCCGACGTCGGCCCGGACGTCAGGCCTTGGTCGCGGCCGACGCCGTAGACGGTCAATGGCCGCAAACCGACGCTGCTGAGCTTCTTCTCGAGCCAATAGATGCGCGCAGTGCCCTCGTTCGCCTGCTTGTAGACGCCGTAGTGCGTCACCGGCGCACACACGGTCGCCTCGGTGACCGCCGTGCCGTCGTCCTCGCTGGGACCGAACACCGCCGCCGAGCTCGCATAGACGACGCGCGGCACACCGGCCGCCAGCGCCGCTTCGAACACGTGGATCGTGCCGAGCACGTTGACGCGCGCGCCGAGCGGCGGGTCCTGGCGGCAGAACGGCACCTGCAGGCCGGCGAGGTGCACGATCGCCTTCGGCTTGCACGCGGCGACCGCGCGCTTCGTCACGTCGAGGTCGGTGATGTCGCCATTGACGAACTGCACGCGCGCGAGACCGTCGGCGCCGAGCACGTCGCGGATGCGGCGCGGATCGCCGCCGAGATCGAACACGACCGGGCGATCGCCGCGTTCCACCAGTTGTTTGACGACCCAGGCGCCGATGCAACCGAGCGCGCCGGTCACGAAGTAGGTTTCGTTCATTGGATGCGATAGATGCGGGCGGCATTGCCGCCGAACAGTTTGGCGGCCACGGACGGGCTCAGTGCTTTGGCCCAAGCGGCGACGAGGCCGTGCACCTGCGCGTAGTCGGTGGCGGCCACGAGACACACCGGCCAGTCGGAACCGAACAACAGCCGATCCTCACCGAAGGCGTCGAGCGCGGTGTCGAGGTACCAACGGAAGTCCTCAGGGCGCCATTGCCGCCACACCGCCTCGGTCACGAGGCCGCTGACCTTGCAGGCGACGTGCGGTTGGCGGGCGAGCGCCCGGAAGTCGCGTTCCCAATCGGCGCGCTGGCCGCGCGCGATGTCGGGCTTGGCGAGGTGATCCAGCACGAACGGCTGGTCGGGCAGCGCCCGCACGAAGTCGACGGCGGCGGCGAGTTGCCGCGGGTAGACCAGGATGTCGTAGACGAGGCCGTGGCGGGCGAGGCTGCGCACCCCGCGGCGGAAGTCCGCGCGCAGCAGGAAGTCGTCAGGCTCGGCCTGCACGATGTGGCGCAGCCCGCACAAGCGCGGCCGCTGCGCCAGGCGCTCGACGACCGCCGTGGCATCCGGCGCGCAGAGGTCCGCCCAGCCGACCAC
>CAMAUH010000278.1 GCA_945861365.1 Candidatus Kuenenia stuttgartensis | reverse complement strand
CCCGCTCGGCCGATCTGCGCCACCTGATCGCCGCAGGTAGTGTCGCCGTGAACGGCGACGTCTGTCTTGCGGACCGGGCCCTGCGCGCCAGCGACGTGGTGCAGGTCCAGGCGGCGCCCGCCACGCCGACGTCCGCGCGCCGTGCAGCCGACCTGCCCGAGGTGCTGCACGAGACGCCTTCGCTCCTGGTGATCGACAAGCCGCCGGGTTTGACGACGGTGCCGGATCGAAGCGGTCAGGAGCGAGGCGTGCACGGCCTGCTGCCGCGCCTGCGTCCCGATGCCGACCTGCGCATCGTGCATCGCCTCGATCGCGACACCTCGGGCTGCCTGCTGTTGGCCAAGGGGCTCGCGGCGGCTCGCCATCTCGATGAGCAGTTCCGCGACAGCCTGGTCGCGAAGACCTACACCGCGCTGGTCCACGGCGTGCCGACTTCGCCCGACTTCCCGATCGACGCGTGGCTCGGCCCCGACCGGCGTCGGCCCGGCAAGGTCATCGCGTCGGCGCAGGAGCAGCCGAACTTCCGTTCCGCCCATACCCGCGTCGTGCTCCGGCAAGCGTTTGCCCGGCATGCGCTGCTCGGGCTGCATCCGTCGACCGGGCGCGGCCACCAGCTGCGCGTGCACCTGCAGTACGTCGGCCACCCGATCGTCGGCGATGCCGACTACGGCGGCGCGCCGCTGTTGTTGTCGGCCCTGAAGAGCGGCTACAAGTTGCGTGCTGGTGTGGCGGAACGGCCGCTCTGTGACCGGATGTTCCTGCATGCCGAGCGTGTGGTCTGTCGCGACGTCGATGGCAGCGAGATCGACGTGACGGCGCCGCTGCCCGACGACCTGCACTTGGCTCTACGACAACTCCAGAATTTTGACGACCGGCGGAGGCGCCCGTGCGACTGAAGACGATTCCTGATGACTTCCGCGTTCGTGAACTGCTGCAGTGGCAAGAGGTGCCTGGCGGTGCGCACATCGTGCACCTCATGCACAAGGAGAAGCTCTCCACTCCGGAGGCGCTGTCGATGCTGGTGCGCGAAGCCAACGTCGACCGTTCCGCGGTTGCCTACGCTGGCCTCAAGGACCGGCAGGCGGTCACCGACCAGTACGTGTCGATCGAGCGCCGCGCCGTCGAGTTGAAGCTCGCCAACCTGCGCGTGCAGCCGGTCGGCTCCACCGATCGGCCGCTGACGAGCAAGATGAGCGGCGGCAACGCGTTCACGATCGTCGTTCGCGACCTGCTGCCGACCAAGGCGGCACTGCTGCGGCGCTCGATGCCGTCGCTGATCAAGACGGGGTTCCCGAACTACTTCGACGACCAGCGCTTCGGCTGCCTGCGCCACGGCCAGGGCTTCCCGATGCGCAGCGTGCTGCTCGGCGATCACGAACGCGCGCTGCAGCAGTTCATCGCCGAGCCGTCGCCGGTCGCCATCACCGGGGACGTCAAGCTGAAGCGCACGCTGCAGCTGCGTTGGCGCGACTGGGAGGCCTGTGCCCGCATCGCGCGCGGCCCCGCCTACGGGCCGTTGTTCCAGCATCTGCTCGCGAGCCCGGACGATTTCCGCGGCGCCCTCGAGTATGTGCCGCTGCGCCAGCGCGTGATCCACGCCTTCGCCTACCAGTCGTTCCTGTGGAATCGCGCCGTCAGCCGCTTGCTGCGCGGTGGCGTCGACAGCTCGCAGCGCCTGCGCATCGCGACGCTGGCCGGTGACTTCATGGGCTGGAAGTACCTGGCGCCGGAACGCGAGGAGAAGCTGAAGGTGATGCGCACGCCGTTGTTCGGCCCTGACGGCGATGGCGGCAGCGAGCCGTTCCGCAAGGCGATGATCGAGGAGCTGCGCGAAGCCGGACTTACCCGCGACGACTTCGTGCGCAACGAAGTGCCCGGCATGATCTGGAAGGAGGAGCCGCGCGACGTGTTCGTCAAGCCGACCGACGTCGCCGACGTGCGCATCGAGGCGGACGACCTCAACGAGAGCCGCTGCAAGGCGACGCTGCAGTTCTCGCTGCCGCGCGGCGCCTACGCGACGATGCTGATCAAGCGCCTGTTCGCGCCGAGCTTCTACTCGCGCGAGGACGAAGGCTACGCGCCGACGCACCGCGGGGGCCGCGATGCTGGCCGCGATGCTGGCCGCGACACTGGTCGTGACCATGGCCCGCGTGCACAACCGGTCGATGGCGACCACGACGAGGACTGAGCGATGGCCGAGAAGACGTTGGGCATCATCGGGGGCTCCGGGCTGTACGACCTGCCCGGGCTCGAAGAGCGCAAGGAAGTGGTGCTGGAGACGCCGTTCGGCCCGCCGAGCGATGCGTTGGTCACCGGCACGATGCACGGTGTGCGCATGGCGTTCCTGCCGCGCCACGGTCGCGGGCATCGCCTGGCGCCGCATGAACTGCCGTTCCGCGCCAACCTGCACGCGATGAAGCAGCTCGGCATGGGCTGCGTCGTCGGCATCAGTGCGGTCGGCTCGATGAAGGAGCACCTGCTGCCCGGCCACTTCGTGCTGGTCGACCAGTTCCTCGACCGCACGCGCGGCCGCACCGAGGAGTCGACGTTCTTCAGCGATGGTTGCGTCGCGCACGCGCACTTCGCCGACCCGGTGTGGGAACCGCTGCGCCAGTTGGCGCTCGGTGCCGCGCGCAAGGCCGGCGCCACCGCCCACGACGGCGGCACCTACCTGTGCATGGAAGGGCCGCTGTTCAGCACCCGCGCCGAGTCGCGGCTGTATCGCAGCTGGGGCGTCGACGTGATCGGCATGACCAACCTGCAGGAGGCCAAGCTCGCGCGCGAGGCCGAGATCGCCTACACGACGATCGCGCTGGTCACCGACTTCGACTGCTGGCACGACAGCGAAGCCGATGTCGACGTGTCCGCGGTGATCGCGGTGGTGAAGAAGAACGTCGAGCTGGCGCGGCGCGTCGTGGTCGAACTGGCGACGGCGCTGGCCGCAGCGCCGCCGATCAGTGCCGCCGGCTGCATGCAGCACGCGGTGATGACGCACAAGGACGCGATCAGCGCCGATGCGCGCCGTCGCCTGCAGTTGCTGATCGGCAAGTACATCGGCTGATCGGCCCGCCGCCGCCTTGCCTTCGCCGGCGCGGTCGACACGATGCGCGCATGGCGAAGTCCCCATGTGCGTTGTCGCAGGCCCACTTCCTGGCCAAGGCCGAACCGCTGAAGGTCTCGATCAACGGTTCCGACATGCTCGCCGAGGTGAAGGCCTTCTCGACCGGCTCGTTCGGCTGGTACTTGAACGGCAAGACCACGGTGATGGTCGACGGCAAGGCGGTCTCGGTGCAGATCGGCATGAACCTGACGATCGTCGGCAGCAAGGAAGCGCCGCGCGAAGGCTGAGCCGGTGCGCTGGCTGCGGCGTGCGCTGCATGCGACGTGGATCGCCTTGCTGCTGACGCTGCCGTGGACCGGCCTCTACACGTCGGTGGGCGTCGATGTCGAACGCGTCGACGCGGGCGTGCTGCACGGCACGTACTACCGGCTGCGCTGGCCGGGCGATGGCTCGATCGCCTTGGCGCGCCTCGATGAGGAGCGCGCCGCTGTGGACGGCGAAGCCCCGGCCGTCGATCTCGGGGCGGCGTTCCTGCAGCCGGCCCCGGAACTGGCGCCGCAGACGCCTTGGCAGCAGGCGGGGTTCTGGTGCGTCGACGCCGATGCGAAGCGTGGGCCGGTGCCCGCGGTCGTCGCCGGCAGCACGCGGGCCTGGCTGGTCGGTGTGCCGCAGTGGGTGTTGGCGGTCGCGCTGGCGGTGCCTGCGCTGCTGTGGCAGCTCGCCGCGAATCGCTCGGGCAAACGTGCCCGTCAGCTCGCCGAGCCCGCTGCGCGTGCGTAGGGGCGCGCCATGCGCTGCCTCCTGTTCGCGTGCTGCCTGCCGTTCCTGTCCGCGCCGCTTGCTGCGCAGAACCACGACCTCGCGTTCTGGCGCGCCCAGCTCGCCCCGGAGGCCACGCCACCCGCTGCGGCAGAGCTGCCCGCGCTGCTGCGCGAACTCGACGGGCTGTTGGCGTCGCCGGACCCGGTGCAGCGCGATGACGTCGCGTTCACGCTGCTGTCGCGCTGGATCACGCGCGACAGCCTGGTCGCGGTGCCGGAGCGGCGCTGGTTGCTGGCGCAGTGGCAACCGCGGCTTCGGCAGGGCATCGACACACCGGGCACCGAGGCGGTCGCCGCGCGCTCGTTCGCGGCGCTGGGCCTGTCGCTGCTGGTCGCGCGCGACAACGCGGAGCCGTTCCTGGCTCCCGAGGAGTTTGCGTCCCTGTGCACCGCCGCGACGGCGTACCTGCGCGACGAACGCGACGTGCGCGGCTTCACCGCCGAACACGGCTGGCTGCACTCGGTCGCGCACACCGCGGACCTGCTGAAGTTCCTGCTGCGCAGCCCGCAGCTGACCGTGGCGCACCAGGCGGACGCGCTGGCGGCGATCGCCGGCAAGCTCGCCACCGTCGACGTGCCGCTCGCACACGGCGAGGACGAACGGTTGGCGCGCGCCGTGCTGTCGCTGCTGCTGCGCGACGACCTCGACCGGCCGGCGGCCTTGGCCTGGCTGCGCGCGCTGCGCGAACCACCTGCGCAACCGACCACGGCCATGGCACTCGCGCAGGCGCACAACCGCGGCGCCCTGTTCGCGCAGCTGCACCTGCTGCTCGCCGCCGACGCGCGCGACCTGCCGCCGCTCGCCGCCGCCCGCGCGCTGCTGCAGGAAGTGCTGCGCGGCAAGCCGAACCCAGCGACAGCCCCAGCGCCGGCGGTGGCCGCCCCGGGCGACGTCGAGTCGATCGATGCGATCTGCAAGGCGCTCTACGCATCGATTTCGGGCCCGGCGGGCCAGGCCCGTGACTGGAACCGCGTGCGCTCGCTGTTCCATCGCCACCACAAGATGCTGCCGGTCGTGCGCGGGCGTAGCGGCATGCAGGCCGTCGCGCTGACCGTCGACGAATACGTGCAGCGCTCTGGACCGATGCTGGAACGCGACGGCTTCTTCGAGCAGGAGATCGCGCGGCAGGTGCTGCAGTTCGGCGACCTGGCGCACGTTTGGTCGACCTACGCCGGCCGCCGGGCCCTCGCCGACGCCGAGCCGTTCCTGCGCGGCATCAACTCGATCCAGCTGGTGCGCGAGGGCGGCCGCTGGTGGGTGCTGCAGATCGCGTGGGAACAGGAAGCCGATGCCGGCCCGATCCCGGCCGGATTCCTGCCCGCCAAGTGACGAAAGCGCGATGGTATCGGGCCGCCGAACGCCGATAGGACGGGGGCACGATGCGCATCCTGATGACGATGTTCGGCTGGGCCGACAGCGGCGGCGGCACGATCTTCCCGCGGCAGATCGCGCGCGCACTCGCTGCGCGCGGCCATGCGGTGCGCGTGCTGTTCGCCGCGGTGCCGCCGCTGCCGCAGGCTGGCCCCTACGCGCTGCGCGAGTCGGAAGAGGACGGCGTGCAGCTGGTAGGCATCCACAACCGGCCGACGCCGTTCCTCGACGCCGCCGCCCCGGCGCGCGAACTGCACGACCCGCAGGTCGCCCGCATCGTGCGCGCGCAGCTCGCCGAGTTCGCCCCCGACGTCGTGCACTTCCACAACTTCCTCGGCTTGTCGGCAGCACTCGCCGACGAGGTCGCCGCCGCGGGCGTGCCGAGCTGCTACTCGCCGTACAACTTCTGGGCCGTCTGCCCGACGCTGTACCTGACGCTGCCGGACCTGTCGGTGTGCAACGGCGTCGATGGCGATGGCGCCAACTGCCTGCGCTGCACGCGCGCGAACGAACCGGGCACCAGCTACGTGGCGCGGCGCGATCAGCTGCGCGAGTCGCTGAGCAAGAATGTCGGTGTGTGCCTGCCGACGTCGCACAGCGTGCGGAACGTGTTCTTGCAGCAGGGCTATCCGGCCGACTGGCTGCGCCTCTTGCGCAGCGGCAGCCCGCGCGCGGAAGCGCTGTGGCGCGACTTCGGCGCGCGCCGCCAACCGCAGGCGCCCGCGACCGTGCGCTTCGGGTTCGCCGGTTCGGTGCTGCCGATCAAGGGCGTGCACACGCTGGTCGCCGCCGCCCAGCTGCTGCGCGGCGACTTCACCGTCACCGTGCACGGCAGCGGGCCGGCCGACTACCTCGCCGCGCTGCGCCAGTTGGATCGCCGCGGCGT
>CAMAUH010000277.1 GCA_945861365.1 Candidatus Kuenenia stuttgartensis | reverse complement strand
CGGCGACTCGCTCGAACTGGCGAAGCGCGCGCGCGACGCGAAGGACGCCGAGGTCATCCTGTTCTGCGGTGTGCACTTCATGGCGGAGACCGCCAAGATCGTGAACCCGTCGAAGGTCGTCATCATCCCCGACCTCGAGGCCGGCTGCTCGCTCGCCGAACAGTGCCCGGCCGACCAGCTGCGCGCGTGGAAGGCAAAGCATCCCGACCACACCGTCGTGATGTACATCAACTGCAGCGCCGCGACGAAGGCCGAGAGCGACATCATCTGCACGTCGAGCAACGCCGAGCGCGTGATCCGTTCGATCCCGGAAGGCAAGCCGATCCTGTTCGGCCCCGACAAGAACCTCGGCGCGTTCCTGGCGAAGAAGACCGGGCGCGCGATGGACCTGTGGCCCGGCGCCTGCATGGTGCACGAGACGTTCAGCTCGCTGAAGATCGCCGCGCTGAAGGCGAAGCACCCCGACGCGAAGTTCATCGCGCATCCCGAGTGCGAGGAGCACGTGCTGCAGCTGGCCGACTTCGTCGGCTCGACGTCGAAGCTGCTCGAGTTCGTGCAGAAGGACGCCGGCGCCAAGTACATCGTCGGCACCGAGACCGGCATCCTGCACACGATGAAGAAGGCGGCCCCGCACAAGGTGCTGATCGAGGTGCCGTACGAGGACCGCACCGCCGCGTGCCAGGGCTGCAATGCGTGCCCGCACATGAAGCTCAACACGCTGGAGAAGATCTACCTGGCGCTGCGCGACCTGCGACCGCGCATCGAGATGCCGGAGGCCCTGCGCGTGCGCGCGCTGCTGCCGCTCGAACGGATGCTGGCGCTGGGGTGAACGCCGCCGCGCGTCGCCTTTCGAGACGACCTCGAGCGCCCCGCTGAAGGGCCGCGGCATCCCGGCCGATGCCCCCGCCATGCGCCATCCATGGTCGAGCCTGACGATCGCCGGCCGCGTCGCGCTGGGCAGCGCGGGCGTGGTCATGGCGACGGGCGCCCTGGCCGCCATCGCCGCCGGTGCGGCGACCGGTTCCTGGCTGGTCGCGACGACGATCTTCGCGACCGCAGCGGCCGCCTCCGTCGGCGCGTTCTTCCTCAGCCGCTGGCAGCTCGCCGGCGAGCTGCAGACGCTGCACCAGCTGGCCGCCGCCATCGACAGCGTCGAACTGGACGGCAGCGCGCTCTATCGCAACCTGCCGGCGCGCGGCCCGGCCGAGATCGAGCGCATCGTCGCCGCGTGGAACGGCTTCGCGCTGCGCTTCGACATCTTCATGCACGGCCTGCGCGACGCCGTCACCAAGGTCAACGCCGAGGCGCAGCAGCTGACCAGCGGCAGCCCGGAGCACGAACGCGCCGCCGGGGTGCCCGCCGAAGCGCTGGCCGAGCTGACCGGCGCGCTGCAGCAGGCCCATGCCGACCTCACGGCGACGCGGCAACTGACCGGTCGCGCCACCGAACAGACAGCGGCCGCGGCGCAACGCGCCGACGCCGCCAATGCCGTCATGCAACGGATCACCAGCACGCTGGGCGAACTCGAAGCGGCTGGCCAGCGCACCCGCGGCGTGCTGCAGACCATCGGCAAGGTCGCGTTCCAGACCAACCTGCTGGCGATGAACGCGGCGATCGAGGCCGCCCACGCCGGCGAGCACGGCCGCGGCTTCGCCGTGGTCGCCGAGGAAGTGCGTTCGCTGGCGCGCGCCAGCGCCGAGGCGGCGCATGGCAACGATGCCGCGATCGAGAGTTCGCTGCGCGCCACGCGCACCGGCGGCGAGCTGGTGCGGTCACTGCAGCAGCAGTTCCTCGAGTTGACGGCGATGCTGCAGCAACTGCACGGCGGTGCCGGCGAACTGCAGGCGACGGTCGATCGGCAGGCCGGAGCCGTCGCGGCAGCGCAGCAACACGGCGAGCGGCTGGCCGGCAACCTGGCGCCCGACGACATGGTGAGCAGCTGGCAGCACACCGCCGCGCAGCTGTCGGCGGCGGCCGCGGAGGTCGAGGCCTGCATCTGGCCCGGCCCCGAGGTCGACGACAGCGACATCGTCGCGATCGGGGAAGGCCAGGAGCCGGTGGCGTCGGCGACCTGAGACTTCGCTCGCGTGCATCGTGATCGCCGCGATGGCAACATGCCCATCGCATGGCTGACACCACGGCTTCCTCGGCGACCGGCCTCGCCAATCCCCTCGGTGACGAACTGCGCACCACCCGCTCCGTCAAACCCTGCGTGGTCGTCATCTTCGGAGCCACCGGCGACCTGACCAAGCGCAAGCTGGTGCCGTCGCTGATGGGCCTCGCCAAGGACGGCCTGCTGCCGCCGGGCTTCGCGGTGGTCGGCTTCGCGCGCCGCAACTGGACCGACGAGTCGTTCCGCACCGAACTGGCCGATGGCGTGCGTCAGTTCGGCCGCCCGGACACGCCGGCCCATTTCGACGCGCTCGCCGACGCGTTCACGTTCCACCAGTCGGACTTCGGCGACCGCGCCGGCTACGAGTCGCTGAAGGCGAAGCTCGAGCAGATCGACCGCCAGCGCGGCACCGCCGGCAACCGCATCTTCTACCTGGCGACGCCGCCGAGCTCGTACTCGGCGATCCTGCAGAACCTCGCCGCCACCGGCTTGTCGAAGGAGACCGGCGACCACTTCGCGCGCGTCATCGTCGAGAAGCCGTTCGGTCGCGACATCCACACCGCGGTGGCGCTGAACGACCAGGTGCGCGCGGCCTTCCACGAGCGGCAGGTGTTCCGCATCGACCACTACCTCGGCAAGGAGACGGTCCAGAACATCCTCGCGCTGCGCTTCGCCAACGGCATCTTCGAGCCGCTGTGGAACGAGAAGTTCGTCGACCACGTGCAGATCACCGTCGCCGAGTCGATCGGCGTCGGCTCGCGCGGCGGCTACTTCGAGGAGAGCGGGATCATCCGCGACATGATCCAGAACCACCTGATGCAGGTGCTGACGCTGGTGGCGATGGAGCCGCCGGCCGCGATCACCGCCGACGCGGTGCGCGACGAGAAGGTCAAGGTGCTGCACGCGATCCGCTCCTTCAAGCCCGAGGAGATCGACGAGGCGACGGTGCGCGCGCAGTACACGCGCGCGTCGTTCGGCGGCGAGGACGTCAAGGGCTACCGCGACGAGGAAGGCGTACCGAAGGACTCGGTCACCGAGACCTACGCCGCCGTGCGGCTCGAGATCAACAACTGGCGCTGGGCGCACACGCCGTTCTTCCTGCGCGCGGGCAAGCGCCTGCCGCGCCGCGTCACCGAGGTCGCGATCACGTTCAAGCAGCCGCCGCACCTGCTGTTCGAGGGCGGCAAGCCGCTGCAGCCGAACGTGCTGCTGCTGCGCATCCAGCCCGACGAGGGCGTGGCGCTGCGCTTTGGCGCCAAGGTGCCCGGCCCCGACGTGCGGATCCGCGACGTGCGCATGGACTTCCGCTATGGCACGGCGTTCGGCGGCGAGACCGCGGACGCCTACGAGCGCCTGCTGCTCGACTCGATGCTCGGCGACGGCACCCTGTTCGCGCGCGCCGACGAGGTCGAAGAGGCGTGGCGCATCGTCGACTCGATCGTCAACGGCTGGAAGCAGAGCAAGCGCCGCCCCGACGAGCACGCCGCCGGCACCTGGGGACCCGAGCGCGCCGACGCACTGCTCGGCCCGGGGCGCAGCTGGAGGAAGCCGTGAGCGGGCCGACGCTGGTGCGCACGCCGGGCCAACCGGCGGAATGGAAGAGGATCCATGAAGGCATGCGCAAGCTGTGGCGCCTGTGCCTCGCCGACGAGCAGGGCCTCGACGTCGCGCGTTCGCTGACCATCAACTTCCTCGGCGTCGCCGACGCGGCGGACGCCGCGGCGCTGCGCGAAGCGACCGAACGGCTGCAGCGACGCAGCCCGTGCCGCGCGTTCCTGGTGCTGCTCGACGAGACCGCCACGCCGGGGCAGGCCGAGCTCGCCGCGGTGACCCGCAGCCACGGCAGCACCCGCGACATCGTGCTCGAGGAGATCACGCTGCGCCTGCCGACCAGCGCGTTCGGCCAGCTGCCCGGCCTGATCCGGCCGCTGCTGATGAACGACCTGCCGAACCACCTGTTCTGGGGCTGCGCGTGGCCATCGCCCGAAGCGACGTTCGACGCCATGGCGAGCCTGTGCGACCACGTCGTCATCGACTCGCGAAGGTTCACCCAGCCGGCCATCGACCTGAAGGCGGTCGCTGCGCGCCGCGCCCAGGGCAAGCGCCTGACCGACCTCGCGTGGCTGCGGCTGCGCCCGTGGCGCCGCGCGCTGGCCGAAGGCTTCGAGCGCGTGCGCTGGCAACCGGGCACACCGACGACGGTGATGATCCGGCACGGCAAGCAGGCCACGGCCGCCGCGCAGTTGCTCGGCGACTGGCTGCGGGCGCGCCTCGCCGCCAAGGTGCAGTTCGACACCAGCGGCGACGCCACGGCGCCGAGCCCGGAGGGCGTCGTCATCAACACCGGCGGCTTCGAGATCGAACTGGCGGCACCGCGCCAGCAGATCCGCGTGCACGTGACGACGCCGGAGCACTGCTACCTGCCGTTCTCGATCGCCAACTCGCGCGGCCAGGACGCCGACCTGCTCGCCGCCGCAATCGACATGGTGTGAGCGGGCAGCCGCCGCCCGACACCCTCAGCGACCGGGCTGGCTGTGCACCTGGTCGACGTGTGCCGGCAGCGAAGCACCCTTCTTGTGCGGCGCGTGCGGGTGCCAACCGAGAATCAGGAACATCGCGAGGAAGCCGAGGAAGTAGCCGACCGCGACGTGCCAGCCGCTGATCAGCCAGTTCTTCGCCGACTTAGCCTCCGGGAACATGCCCGAGATCGCGACGCCAGCCGAGCTGCCGAACCACAGCATCGAACCGCCGTAGCCGACGCAGAAGGCGACGAAGCCCCAGTCGTAGCCGCCCTGCTTCAACGCCAGCGCGGTCAGCGGGATGTTGTCGAAGAAGGCCGACACGACCCCGAGGCCGAGCGCGGTCCAAGCCGTCGCCGGCGGCAGCGATTCGACCGGCATCATCGAAGCCGACATCACGAGGCTGATCAGGAAGCACGCGCCGAGCGCCGCACCCGGCAGCAGCGACCACTCCGGCTTGCGCAGCAGGCCACCGACCAGGATCGCCCCCCAGACACCGGCGGCCGGGAAGCCCCACTGCAGGTTGGTCCAGATCGCGCCGACCAGGATCAACAGCACGATGCCGACGCTCGGCATGTCGATGTGCTTCTTGCCCCCGGTGGCCTTCACCAGCGGCTGCAGCGAGCATTGCTGGCTGGCCGCGAACCAACCGAAGAAGGCCAGCGCGACCACGGCCCCGATCGCGGCCTCGGCGACGTCGAGCGGCGAGACGCCGTCGATCCACATCATCGTCGTCGTCGTGTCACCGACCACGGAGCCCGCACCACCGGCGTTGCTGGCGGCGACGATGGCCGCGATGTAGCCGATGTGCACTCGGCGCTGGAACAGCGTCATCGCGGCAGCGCCTCCGATCATCGCCGCGGCGATGTTGTCGAGCACCGACGACATCACCGCCACCAGTACCAGCAGCAGGAACGCGCCGAAGCGACCGCCGGGCAGCACCTCGGTCAGCTTGTCGGGCAGATGGCTGCGCTCGAAGTAGTTCGCCAGCACGGCGAAGCCGAGCAACAGGCCGAACAAGTTCAGCAGCGCGTGGCCTTCGTGGTGGAGATGGGAGACCACGCTGAAGTCGGTGCCGACGATGCGCACCAGCAGCACGCAGGCGAGCCCACCGAGGGCAATGCGCAGCGCCAGCTTGTGGAATATCGCGATGCCGAACAGGGTCGCGGCGAACAGACCGAACAAGAGGGCATTGATCACGGAAGGACGAATCTCCGCGCAGAGGGCACGACCAGTGTGTTGCTGGCCGGCGCGAAATGCACTCCCCCTGGCGCGAAATACATCGGCAATCGCCGACGCCAATCAGCTCAGCGGCGCCAGAAACTGGGCATCAGCAGGGCCAGTACCGGCAGTAGCTCGAGGCGACCCAGGATCATCTCGAAACTCATCACGACCTGTGTCCAACCCGACAACATCGCATAGCCACCGAAGGGTCCGATGTTGGGACCGATCACGGCGGCCCCGACGCCGATCGCCGGCAGACCGTGCGCGGCGATCCACGAGGGATCGACCGTTGCCATGGCCGG
>CAMAUH010000276.1 GCA_945861365.1 Candidatus Kuenenia stuttgartensis | reverse complement strand
GCCACGACGTCGGCGGTCGCCTGCTCGCGCCGGCGATGCCACCAGTCGTGCTCGATCAGCACCTTCGTCTTCTGCACCGCGCGGAACAGTTGGCGCGCGCTCTCGCGGTCCTTCAGTTCCTTCGAGCTGAGCGATTCCTCGGCCAGCTCCGCCTTGTCCTGCTGCAGGCGTTCTTCCTCCACCGGTGGCGCCTCCGGTGGTGCGGGCGCCTTCGCCTTCTCGAGCGACGGTGCTGCGTTCTCGGCTGCCTTGGCATCGTCCGCGCGCGCCGGCACATCACCATCGGCCTTGCGGAACCGGGCTGCGCCGCGGGGGAGCGCCAGAGTACCCGTCGTTGCGCCGACGCTGAACACATCGAAGCCGGCGAGGTTCTGGGGCTTGCCGTCGGCGAGACCCGCGAACAGCGAGAGGTCCAACAAGCGACCCAGCTGTTCCACCGAGGTCGGCCGCAGTTCGACCGCTTCGCGCACGTTGCGCACGATGTTCGCTGCGTCCTCGCCGCCGAGGCGCTTGCTCAGCAGCACACGTTCGATCAGGTTCAACCGCTCGAACGCCCTCGGTTCGAGGAACGCCCGCAGGTCGTCGCCGAGCAGCCAGTGGTCGAGGAACGTCTTCTCGAGCTTGTTGGCGAGCAGTGGCTTCACCACCGCGTCGAAGAACGTGCGGTCCTTCTGGAACAGGAAGAAGTGCAGCTCGTGGCAGGCGTGCTCGTCGTAGTGGCGCCGCTTGTCGGCGTCCGTCAGCGACGGCCAGTCCAGCAGGAACGCGAACTGCGCCAGGTCCTGGTCGCGCGACACGCTGGCCAGCAGTCCGAACACGCTGGCGAGCGAGTCGTGCACGTCGACGCGCGCGGAACGCGGATCGTCGATCGTCGCGGTGGCGCCAGCGGCGACGAACTCGATGCGCTTCTGCTCGGCGAAGTGCTGCGTGCCATCGAGCGCCTGCAGCAGCTGCCGCGCACGCGGCGGCGTTGCGGCCACGTCGCGCACCAGCAGGTCGCGCACGGCCTGTTCGCCGTCGAGCGCCAGCACCTGCACCACGGTGCCGTCGCCGAGTTCGGCGAGCGGGATGCGCAGCGTGCCGTTCTGGTCCGGCACCAGGTTGGTCAGCACGCGGGCGCTGCTGCCGAGCCAATCGATGTTGGCGAAACCGTCCAGCGGCTGTTGTGGGCCGAGCTCTGAACGTTGCCTGCGCGCGCCGGGCTTCGCTCCGCCGGCGCCGCCGCCGAGACCGACCGCGCCGTTCCACCGGTTGCTGTCGAACGCCGTCTCGGTGGGTTCATTCGTGCTCGCATCGAGCTGCCACGGATGCAGCAGCAGGCTCGGCCGCCCCAGCATGTTGCCGGCGAACTTCGCAGCCAGTTGCCGTTCGAGCACGTAGCGCAGCTCGCTGCCGAGCTGGCGTCCGGACTGGTACTCGTTCGCTCGCACGCGCCGGTTGCCGTGCTGCTTCGACTCGTGATCCGGCAGCAGCGACGCGAACGGATCGAACACGCCGAGGTAGCGCGTCGCCACGACGTGTACGCGCGTGCCCGCGCTCGCGTTCGCCACGCGCACCAGCAGGTCTTGTCCGTCGATTGCCGTCGGCTGCAGCTGCAGCGGCGTCGCCGTTGTCGCCTCGAGCAGGCGCTGCGGTCCCGCCAGCCAGTGCCCTTGCCGGGTGCCGGCCGTGATGCGCACCGCCGTGGTCTGGCCCGACGGGAGGTGCCGCAGCGTGTAGTCGCCCGGCGGCAGGCCGCGCAGTTCGAGCATGCCGTCCTGCTGGTGCAGTCGCGCGAACTCGTCATGTCCGTGGCCGAGCAGCGACCAGAGCGTGCGCGACAGCGGCAGCGACGGCTCGGGGTCGGCGATGCGCAGCGTCGCCGCCGCCTCGCCGTGCAGCGCCGGCGGCAGCACGGCGTCGCGGCTGAGCAGCGGGAACTCGCCATCGAAGCCCGGGCCGGCGACGCCCACGGACACCACGTCGGCGAGTGGGCCGAGTTCGATGCGGCCCGCAGCGTCGGTCTGCAGCATGTGCGTCAGCGGCTGGCTCAGCAGCCGATGCTGCAGCACGACCTGCAGGGGCCGGCCCGCCAGCGGTTCGCCGTTCTTGCCGCGCAGGTCGATCACGTAGCCAGCGGCGGTGCGCGCCAGCAGCGGGCTCGCCAAAGCAGCGGTGTCGTCGATCGTGTTGGCCGCGAACTGCGCAGCCGCGGCTTGGAACACGAGGTCGGTGCCGGCGAGGTCCTTCACCTTGCCGCGCAGCGCCGCGGTCAGCGTGCGCAGCCGTTCCGGCACCACGAACTCGTGCACGAACTCACGGCCGTCGACGAGCTGCAGGTCGCGCACTTCATGCTGCGCCTGCACGCCGTCGACGTCCGTCATCGTCAGCGTCAGCACCGGTTCGCGCAGCAGCTGCAGCGGCACGGCGTGGCCGGCGACGCGCAGCGACGGCGACAGCAGCAGGCGCGCCGTGCGGCCGGCGACCAGTTGATGGCGTTCGACGAACGTGTTGCAGGCCAGTGCGTAGGTCTCCTGCTGGTGCGCGAACCGGCCCAGCCCGGTGCGCGGCCCGGCGCGCAGGGCCAGCCGCTTGGCGCCGGGTTCCGTCGTGAACGGCAGCAGCACGACGCCGCGCTCGTTCGCCGCGTAGTCGCGGCCGCCGAACCAGATCGACGCATCGCGCACGTGGCGCCCCGTCTCGTCGAACACGGTCGCCTCGTGGCCGGCAGCGACGATGCGCGTGGCGACGTGCAGCGTGCCCTTCTGCACGACGACGCGGCTGCTGACGCCGTTCTGGCCGGCGCCGACGCCGACGAACTCGACGACCCACGTGCCCGGCCCGGCCAGCATCGGCAGCGGGAAGCTGCGGCGCACTCGGCGGATCGGCGGCTCGTCGTAGGTGAACGTCTGCTGGTGCGTCGGCACGACGCCGTCGAGTTCGATCGCGGCGGTCACCTCTTTCTGGCGTTCCTGGTGGAAGCGATGCGCGTCGACCGCGAACACCTTGAGCACCAGCGTGCGCACGTTCTTGACGTCGAGATCGAGCGCGACCGCGGCATCGGCGGTGTGGTGCTCGGGGCGCGTCGGCGGGAACGTCAGCTCGACGCGCTGCCGCAGCGCTTCGCTGCGGTCCGGATCGTCGAGCAGCGCGTGCCAGCGCTGCGCGTCACCCTGGCCGAGCAGCAGTTTGGTTTCGGCCAGCACCTCGGTGAGCCAGTCCGCGCGCAGGTACGGTGCGTACGGGGCGAGGTCCTCGCTGCTCGCGAACACGTGCTCGAAGCACGCGCGCAGCAGTGCCTCGTCGTCCGCATCGTTGATGAGCGGCAGCCGCGTCGGGAAGCGGCGGCGCGGATCGACGTGTTCGTCCTGGCGCGGGAAGCGGGCCAGCCATTCGGGCTCGGTGCGCTGGCCGGCGCGCGGCAGGCGCAGGTAGGCGAGCAAGCGCTCGGCATCGGGCGCGCCTTGCGCGAGGTCGTGCTGCAGCCAGTGGAACAGCACGTGCGCCTGCAGCGAGTGGAAGCTCGGCGGCAGCCGGCGCGCGAACGCATGGAGGCGCTCCAGCTGTGCAGCGCGCGCCGTCGCGTCCTGGCGCCAGTCGCCGTCCGCGATGTCGTCGCAGGCGCGCACCAGCCACGCATCGACGAAGGCCGGTTGCTGCAGCAGTTCGGGCCGCAGCTGCGCGCACTCTTCGAGCTGTTCGAGCCGCAGTTCCTTGTGCACCGCGAACGCGCCGAAGCCAGCACTCTGGGGCCTGCCGAGCTCGCGCACGACGAGGGCGGGCAAGCCGTCGACATCGGGCCGCTGCAGGCGCTGCAGCAGCGCGACCAGCTGGCCGTCGAACAGCGGGAACTTGGCGAGTTCGGGCAGTGCGGCGTCGGTGAAGCGATCGAGCGAGTCCGGGTGCGTGGCCAGCAGGTTCGTGCGCAGCGTGCCCGTGTCGGCCTGGGCCGGGGCGAGCCGCGTCGGCAGCGACGACTTGGCGCCCGGGATGGTCGGCTGGTGCGACCACTGCAGGCCGAGCCGGTCGATGACGTAGCGGAACGTGCGTTCGCGATCGCCATCGAACGACAGCAGCGCCTCGCGGGTCTCGATCTCCTGCAGCCGCGCGCCGCGGCCATGGCGCTGCAGCCAGACCGGCAGCAGCGTGCGCACGGTGGCGAAGTCGCGGGCCGCGAGGCGTTCGCGGCAGTGGGAGTAGTACCAGTCGTCGGTGCCCGGGATCAGCGTCGCGACCGCTTTGGCGCGGTCGGCCGACAGCGCGAAGGTCTCCTCGAAGCCGATCGGCGTGCCCTGGGCAGCCAGCGCGGTGGTGAGTGCAACCAGGGCGAGAAGGTGCGACGAACGGTGTGGGCGATGCATGCGGTGTCTGCAGACGGCAACGGCGAAGGGTGCTGGCTGGCTCACCGCATTCTGCCCCGCTTCGGGGGCGGCCATGCGATGCCCGCCCCGGATTCCCCGGCGCAGGTCCGCGCCGAACGCGAAGCGTGGGCGCCGGTTCCGCGAGGAGCGGGATCGCCGCGGGCCGACCGGGGGGAAGGCGCCGCGGTCGGCAACCATGCCCGGCGGCGGTCGTCGTTGCGGCGGGGCGGTGGCCGGGATCAGCGCCCGTCCGACCCGGGCTGCTTCGTGCGTGCGTTGGTGGCGAACTGCTGCTGCAGCGCCGCGAAGTCGGGCTCGCCGCGCAGCGCTTGGAACCCCGGGTGGTCACGCAGCCACTCGAAGTCGGCGCAGCCGAGTTGCGCAGCCTTGCGCAGGTGCTCCATGGCCAGGTTGGTCCGTTGCCGGCCGCGGGCGGTGTGCTCCGGGGTCGGCGTGCCGGGCCCGGCGGCCAGCAGGCCGATCGAGCTCCCCAGCAGTTGCGCGGTGATGCGGTGGGTGCGGCCATCGTCGGGGCGCAGTGCTGCCAGTTCCGTCGCCGCGGCAGCCTGGCCTTCGGGGTCGAGCAGTTCGCCGCAGACCTGGCCAAGGAACCAGACCCCGTTGTAGAGGGTCTGCTGCCACGGCGTGCGGGTGGGTGCGTGTTCGCAGCAGACGCGCGCGAGCGCGACGCTCTCGACGAACAGGGCCTTCGCGGCGGCCGGTTGGTGCGCTTCCTGCTGTTGCGAGCCGAGGTTCAGCAGCGTCGCGGCGAGGTTGGCCTGGACATCGATGGCCGTCGGGTCGGCCGCCACCAGTTGCCGCAGGTTCGCCGCCGACGCTTCCAGCAAGGGGATCACCTCGGCCCGGCGGTCCGGCGCGCGGCGCTCCAGCAGCAGGGCCAGTTCGTTGGTGGCTGCCGCGCGGCCGCGCAGGGCGTTGGCGTGGCCGCGATTCTCGGCCAGGACCGCGTCGGCCAGGCGGATGCTCTCGCGCAGACCGGCTTCCTGTCCGGCAGGGTCGCCGTTCGCTGCCGCCAGCGAAGCGCGCAGCGTGGCCTGACGGGCCAGCATCTGCCTCGACTCAACCGCCAGCTCGTGGTCCGGCATGGCGGCGGCGAGGTCGGTGCAGCGATCGAGCGTGGCGAGGGCCCCCTCGGTGTCGCCGGTCAGTGCCGCGTGCTCCGCGGCGTCCGTCAGCGCGCAGAGCAGGTGGTCGACCGCCGCGGCCTGGTAGGGGTCGCCCTCCAGGGCATCGCCGCAGCGGTCCCACAGGTCGACCATCGTCTGTTGCGCGGCGGTGATCCCCGCGGCATCGCCGAGGTGGATCGCCGACAGCAGCGCGCCGCGTTCGACGCCGAGCAGGTGCGTGATCGCGAGCGTGTGCCGGGGCTGCTTCGCCAGCACCTCCTGCGTCAGGCGCCGCGCTTCGGTGAACAGCACGACGGCAGCCTTCGAGTCGCTGCGCAGTTCCTCGATGCGGCCAAGGGTCAGCAGCGCGTCCGCCAGCAGTAGCGCGGCATCGAGGTCGCCCGGTCGGCGGGCCGTCAGTCGGCGTGCCAACTCGACGGCGCGCTGGCCGACGCGGTAGGCGGGCTCCGTGCGGCCGAGTTGGCCGTCGACGAACATCACCTGCATGGCCGCGCGAACCGCGGGTTCGAGCAGCTCGGGGTCGCCCTCGTTGTCGGCGAGGAACCGCTCGTAGAACGCGAGCGCGCGTTCGAGCACCTGTACGCGGAAGCCCTGCAGTCGCGGCTGGTTCGCCAGCGTGCCGCTCGCCACCTCGGTGAGCATCGTGTCGACCGCTTCGCGGGCGAGGTCGCGCTGCGTG
>CAMAUH010000275.1 GCA_945861365.1 Candidatus Kuenenia stuttgartensis | reverse complement strand
GCAACTGCGAGACGTCCGGGCTGCCGGCGGTGCGCACGTTGACGCGACCCTCGGGGTCGATCGCGATCTCGAGCGTGTCCTGCGGCAGCGTGATCTCGGGCAGCAGCACGTTGCCGCTGCTCGTCACCAGCTTGCTGTCGGCGTTGACCTGGAAGCCACCGTCGCGCGTGTAGCCGGTCGAACCGTCCGGCAGCTGCAGCGCGAAGAAGCCGTCGCCGTCGATCGCGATGTCGAGCGTGCGGTCGGTGATCTCGAGCGTGCCGGTCGTGAACACCTTGGTGGTGCCGTTGAGGCGCGTGCCCGAGCCGATCTGCGTGCCGATCGGCACGGCGGCGTTGTTGGCGCCCTGCGCGAGACCGGGTGACTGCAGCGTCACGTAGAACAGGTCCTCGAACGAGGCCTGCGAGCGCTTGAAGCCCGCGGTGTTCACGTTCGCGATGTTGTTCGCGATCATGTCCACGTTGGTCTGCTGGGCCTTCATGCCCGTGGCGGTCGTGTAGAGACTCTTGAGCATCTGGTGACTACCTGAGGATGTTGGTGATCAGGTTCTCTTGCATGCGACCGATCCCGGAGAGGGTCTTCTGGGTCGCGGTGAAGCTGCGCTCGACAGTGATCATCTGCACGAGCTCCTGCAGGCTGTCGACGTTGCTGCCTTCGAGGAAGTGCTGCTGCAGGCCATCGCTGGCCTGCGTGGTCGGTTGGTCGGTCGGGTCGACGTAGAGGCCTCTGCCCTGCGGGACCAGCTGGCCGGCGTCGGGCAGGTTGACCAGCGCGAGCTGACCGAACGTCTGCCCGGTCTTCGGATTGCTGATGGAGCCGTTCGGCGAGATCGCGATCTGGCTCGGAGTGTCGTCGCCGCTGCCGAGCGTGATCGGTTGGTTGCTGGTGTCGAGCAGTGCCATGCCGTCGCGCGTCGACAGCTGCCCGTTCGGCGACAGCTGCAGCTGCCCGGCGCGGGTGAAGAAGCGGTTGCCCTTCTCGTCCTGCACGCGCATCCACTGCGGACCGTCGATGGCGACGTCGTAGTCGCGACCGGTCTCGCGGATGATGCCGCGCTGCAGGTCGGACACCTCGCGGTAGTCGATCGTCGTCAGCTGCTCGTCGAGCATGGACTGGAAGCCGTTGCCTTCCTGCGCGATCGCGGAGCGGCGCTTGAACGCCGTGGTGTCGACGTTCGCCAGGTTGTTGGCGATCGAGGCCTGCTTCTCCGCGAGGAAGCGCAGGCTCTGCACCAATGCGGTTTGTCCGTAGTTGGTCATGTCACTTCACGATGTTCATCAGTTCGGCGAGGATCTGGTCCGTCGTCGTGATGACACGGGAGTTGGCCTGGAAGCCGCGCTGGGCTTCGATCAGGTTCACGAACTCGCGGGCGATGTCGACGTTGCTGTTCTCCAGCTGGCCGGCGCGCACCGTGCCAGCACCGGCGGCGCTGGCCGTGGTCGAGATGGCGTCGTCGGAGTTGGGCGACTCGCTGAACATCGTGTCGCCCGCGCGCACGAGGCCCGCTTCGTTGCTGAACATGCTGATGCGCAGCGTGTCGAGCGTGCGGTTCTGGCCATTGCTGTAGTTGCCGACCAGCTCGCCCTTGTTGTTGAAGCCGGCGCCGAGCAGCGTGCCGGCGGCGAAGCCGTCCTGGTCGATCGCCGCCACCGTGGTGGCGTTGCCCAGCATCGCGATGCCGTCGAACTGGCCCGACGTGCCGAGGTTGACCGCGACGTTCTGCGCGGTCGAGATGCCGTTCCAGGCGAACGACAGCGTGTTGGTGCCGCCGCCGATCACGTTGAACGAGCCGTTGTCGTTGAAGCGGATCTGGGCGATCTGGGACTGCGTGATGCTGCCCTCGGAGGTGTCGACGCTGGCGTCGAGGTCCCAGATGGTCGCGTCCTGCGTGCTGCGCGTGAACGTCAACGTGACCGGGTGCGTGCGGCCCTGCGAGTCGACGACGTCGATCGAGGTGGTCGCCTTGTCCGGGCCGGTGCCGTTCTGCGAGATGATGAAGTTCGGCCAGCTGTTGCTGCCCGTGTTGCCCGACGAGTCACCGATGAAGAGGCTCATGTCGGCCTCCTCCTTGTTCAGCGCGGTCAGCTTGATCTTGCCGTCGGTGGACAGCGTCGCGCGGGCCTGCGCGTTGTCGACGCGCTGGTCGATGAAGTTGACGAGGGCCTGGACCGACTGGCCGTTGCGGCCCACGCCGGTGCCGTAGACGAACGTGTCCGAGAACGCGGTGCCGTCCGGGTTGGTGCCGCTGACGGTGATCGTGTCGCCGTCGGCGTAGGCCTTGTTGCGCGCCGTCAGGTTGGCGAGGTCGGTGGTGCCGATCGCCGCCGATTCGGTGCCGGCGCGCAGGGTCGCGTCGAGGCCCAGCGCGGTCATCAGGCCATTGGCGCCCGGGCCGTCGTCGAACTTGATCTTGGCGGTGCTGCCGAGGCGCGTGGTGTCGACCGAGATGGTGCCGGCGGTGTCGTTCGCCGTCGTGAAGGTGCCGGTGACGCCGGCGTAGCCCGAGACGGCGCCGTTCAGCCAGTTGGCGACGTCGCTCGCGTTGACCGGGCCGGTGGTGAACGGCGCCTGGTTCGGCACGACGACGGTCTGCTGCGTGCCGCCGTTGACCGACACCAGCAGGCTCTTGCCGACCATCGAGGTCAGGTTGAACTGCGGGGCCGAGGCGCCGGTCGCGGTGCCGCTCTTGTTCGCCGAGGTGCCGGCCTTCAGCGGCACGTTGGACTCGACGATCTCCGCCAGCGGACCGCTGACGCGCGCCGGCAGGTTGCCCTGGAAGCGGATCGACGTCGACGGTGACGCCGGCAGCGTGTCGGACGTCGGCACGGTGATGTCGTTACCGCTGGCGCTGATGACTCGCAGGCCGGTGCGCGTGTCGACCAGGTTGCGGTTGGCGTCGATGCCGAACGAGCCGGCGCGCGTGTAGAAGTTCTGCGAGCCGTTGGTCAGCGTGAAGAAGCCGCGGCCCTGCATCGCGACGTCGAGCGAACGGCCGGTGTCCTGCAGCGTGCCCTGGCTCAGGTCGGTGTCGACCGAGGCCATCGTGGCGCCGGTGCCGATCTGCAGCGGGTTGATGCCGCCGAAGGTCCCGTTCGGGCCGGAACCCGAACGCACCGTGAAGCTCAGGATGTCGCTGAACGTCGCGCGGGAGCCGCGGAAGCCGGGCGTGCTGACGTTCGCGAGGTTGTTGCCGATGACGTCGATGTAGGTCTGGTGGACGCGGAGTCCCGACAGGCCGGTGTAGAGCGCGGTGCTGACCATGGTGCTGGTGCGGTGGGGTTAGGCGTGGATCAGGCGGTCGCGCTGGCGAGGTTCTCGAGGATCGAGGCGGTCGCTTCGCTGCTGATGCGCGCTGCGGCCGTCGTGCCGGTGCCGGTCGTGGTCGAACCCGAACCCGTGCTGCTCGAGCCCGAACCGCTCGTGCCGGTGCCCGTGGAGCCCGAACCGGTGTTGCCGCTCGTCGGCGAGCCCGTGCCCTGGTTGGTGATGCCGAGCACCGAGCGCATCTCGATCTCGTTGCCGCCGGAAAGCTTCAACTTGACGGTGCCGGCTTCGTCGATGAACACCGAGTCGACCGTGCCGTGCTGCGTCCTGCCCTCGGCGTCGGCGTAGGTGACGTCCTTGCCGAGCAACGACGTGCCTTCGCTGAGGCCCTGCACGCGGGCCAGCGCGCCCTGGTAGTCGAGCAGCTGCAGCAGGTTCTTGTTGAGGCTCTGCTGCTGCTCGATCGACGAGTAGCTCGCCATCTGGTTCATGAAGCTCTGGTCGTCGACCGGCGACAGCGGCGTCTGGTTCTTCAGCTGCGCGGTCAGCAGGTCCAGGAACATGTTCGTGTCGGCCTTGGTCTGCTTGGTGCCGAGCAGGCTGGAAGTCTCGGTGCCGGTGGCGGAGGTAATGCTCGAGGTCGTCGTCATGGTTGGTTCTCGTTCAGGCCCAGAAGTCGAGTCCCGTGGCGCTCAGCTGGCCGCCGAATCGGGGTTGGAAGTCGTTGGTGGGTTCGCTTTCGCCGGCGAAAGCGCCGTCGTCGCGCCGGCCGCTGTCGCGCTGCTGGCCGCGCTCGAACTCGCCGCGCGTCTGCACGCTGGCGCTCGTCACTTCGAGGCCGGCCTGTTGCAGCGACTGCTTCAGTTCGTCGAGGTGGCGCTGCAGCAGCTCGTTCAGGTCCGAGCGCTCGGCCGACAGCGTCAGGCTCAGCTTGTTGCCGTCCTCGACGACGAGGCGCACGTCGAGCTCGCCGAGGTCCGGCGGCTGCAGGCGCACGCGCATCTCGCCGCCTTCGGGCTGCAGCTGCAGCAGGATCTGCTTGAAGACCGAATCGCGGGCCTGGTCGAGCAGCTGCGCCGAGGTGGCGCCGCTGGTGCGGTAGCTGGCGGCGACGGCCGGTGCCTGCAACACCGCACTGCCGCGCTGCAGCTGGCCACCGATGCCGCGCGTCTGGGCGTCGCCCGCGCCGCGCGCCGCACCGACCGCACCGATGGCGTTGGCTTCGCCAGCGACCACGAACGGCGTGCGTTGCTGGTTGCCGCCCTGCTGCAGGAACGCGGCCAGCAGCGGTTCGGCACCGGGGCTCCAGGGGGCGGAAGAAGTGCGCGGCGAGTCGGTTCCTTTGCCTGCAGTGTCCTGCCGACCCGACCCGGCCGCGCGGATGCCGTCGTCCTCGGGCGCTGCCTCGAGGTGCATGGTGTTGGTGATCTCGGGGGCGACCTCGTCGCCGTGCTGCTGCGGCACGTCGGCGACGGGTTGCTCGGCGGGGAGCTCGTCGCTCCGGGGCGCCGGCTCGTCCTGCGCCTCGGCGCGCTCGACCGGCGGTTCCTCGCGCTGCTCCGGCTCCGCTGCCACCGTCTGTTGCAGCATCTGCTCGAAGCTGTCGTCGGAGCCGGTGTCCATGCGCGCGGGCGCTGGGACCGCCATGGGGTCCGATTCGACATGTCCGCGCAGGTTGATCAGCATTGCCGCAGTTCCTTCGATTCCTTGCCCGACAGGGAGCACCGTGCGTGCCAGGTCCGTGCGATCCGCGGCAATCGGCGGTGGCAGCGGGTTGCCGGGTCGCGCGGCGGTGGGCGAAGGGGCGAGGCGGCAGTTCCTGCCGGTCAGGCGCCCGGCAGTTCCTGCCGGCGGCGGCAATTGCTGCCACCTGTCGGCACCGCATCAGTCGCAGCGGCTTTCGACAGGTTTTTCGACGCGACTCTCAAGCGCTCGCGGGTTCTGCCGATGATCAGGAAGGCCATCGCAAGAGGGCAACCCATGCAGATCCGAACCGTAGGCAACCAGAACAACGTCAAGCGCACGGACGACCGCGCCAAGCGGTCCGACGAGAAGGCGGTCGTGCTGGTGCCGCAGGCACCGCGCGATCTGGCGACCATCAGTGACGCGGGGCGTGATGCCGCCGCGGCGGTCGCCAACCTGGCCGAACGCGCGCGCAACAGCGGCGGCGATCGCACCGATGTGGTGGCGGCCGCGAAGGCGAAGCTCGTCGGCGGCCAGCTCGGCAGCCCGGCGACCCTGAACGCCACCGCGCAGAAGCTGCTCGACGCGAACTTCCTCGCCGGCTGATTCCGCTCTCCGCGCGCGTCAGGTGCGCGGATCGAGCATGCGACCCAGGAACAGGATCGCCCCGCTGCGCACGTCGCGGATCAGGTAGGCGAACGGGCGATCGGTCCGGAACACCGGCACGAACGGCACGGTTTGCAGCGTTGGCATCGCCCGCCAATCCACCGCACCACGCAGCGGGGGCTTGGTCGATCGCTCGCCGACGGTACAAAGGTCCACCCCGTCCGAGCCCTTCGTGAACCGCCACCCCTTCCCGTTCCTGCTGGCCTGCACCGCGCTGCTCGCGCCGGCCATGGCCCAAGCCGAGGAAGCTGCCGCGACCGATATCGCCACCAAGGTCGCGCGTGCGATCGCCGACTACGAAGCCGTCAAGGACGACGCGCAGAAGGTCGCGCAGAAGCGGCGGGCGATGCTGTGGCTCGGCGATCTCGAGCACGCCGACGTCACCACCTACCTGCAGCGGGAGCTGGCGGCGGCCGGCAACACGCAGTTCGCCGCCGTCGTCTGCGAAGCGATCGGCCGGCGTGTGCGGCCGCAGCTGGTCGATGCGCTGCTGGAAGTGCTGCATCGCGAGGGCGTGCCGCCGATGGTGCGCAACGCGGCCGGGCTGGCGGCGGCGAAGAGCGGCGTGCGCGCGATCGCGGCCTTGGTCGA
>CAMAUH010000274.1 GCA_945861365.1 Candidatus Kuenenia stuttgartensis | reverse complement strand
CTGCATCACCGACACGCGGCCGGGCAGCAGGCCGCCGATCGGGAACACCGCGGCCGCCAGCACGCCGTTGCTGCGCGCGACCGGGATCGCCGTCGAGTCCGGGTTGACCGCGACCATCGCCAGCGCTTCGGGCGACAGTTCGCCGACCTCGTCGGTGTCGACGGTCTGGCGGACCATGCCGATCTCGACGAGGCCCAGCGACGACTGCGGCGAGATCATGCCGGGGAACACGTGCTTGCCCTGCAGGTCGAGCTCGATCGCCTTCGTGCCGTCGGGCAGCTGCAGGGCCGCGCCTGCCGGCAGCACCCCGCGGATGGTGCCGTCGGCGAACCACAGCGTGCCGCCGAGCACGATGCCGCCGGTGACCGTGTGCAGCACGGCGTTCTTCAGTACGACCGGCTGGTTCTGCGGGGCCGCCTTCGGCACGAGGTCCTGCGCCGGCAGCAGCGTGGCCAGCAGCAGCGGGAACGAACGGGTGAGCGGGTGCATCAGCGGTCTCCTTCGGTGCGGCAGCAGTAGTCGGCGGTGAGGTCTTCGGCGGCCCAGTAGGCGTCCTTCGGATCGCGTTCGCGCGCGGTGCGGCCGGCGCCGCCCGCGAGCACCTTCTGCAGCAGCCGTTGGCGTTCGGCGGCGATCGCGGCGCGCGCCTCGGCGTCGCTGGCGAGCGAGAAGCGGCGCACGCCGTCGACCCACGTCACTTCGCAGCGCGCCGCGTAGCTCAGCGGGTCGTCGCTCCACAGCACGAGGTCGGCGTCCTTGCCGGCCGTCAGCGAACCGGTGCGCTCGAAGATGCCGAGCTGCTGCGCCGGATTGCGCGTGACGAAGCACAGCGCTTCCCACGGCGGCAGGCCGCCGTACTTCACCGCCTTGCCGGCTTCGGTGTTCAGGCGCCGCGCCAGTTCGTCGCTGTCGCTGTTGAACGACGTCACGACGCCGGCTTCGTGCAGGATCGCGCCGTTGTCGGGGATCGCGTCGTAGACCTCGAACTTGTAGGCCCACCAGTCGCTGAACGACGAGGCGCCGCGCGCGTTGGCGGCGATCGCGTCGGCGACCTTGTAGCCCTCGAGCACGTGCTGGAACGTGCCGACCTTCAGGCCGTGCTCCTGCGCCAGCGCGCACAGCATGAAGATCTCGTCCTGGCGGTAGCTGTGGCAGTGGATCCAGCGTGTGCCGGCGAGGATCTCGGCGATCGCTTCGAGCTCGAGGTCGCGGCGCGGCGGCAGCACCTTCGCGCGCGCGCCCGGGGCCAGCGCCGCGTAGGCGGCCTGCTCGGCGCGGTAGACGGTCGCCGCGGCGAAGCGATCGCGCAGCAGCGCCTCGACGCCCATGCGCGTGCCCGGATAGCGGCCGTCGCTGCCGCTGCCGTTGGCGCGGCGCGGATTCTCGCCGAGCGCCCATTTGATGCCGGCCTGTGCGCCGGCGAAGTGCATGTCGTCGGGTTGCAGCACGCCCCAGCGGTTCTTGGTGGTGCAGCTCTGGCCGCCGATCGCGTTGGCGGAGCCGTGCAGGCGGCTCACCGTCGTCACGCCGCCGGCGAGCTGGCGATACCAGCTGATGTCGTCCGGATCGAGCACGTCCTCGATGCGTACTTCGGCGGTGACGGCCTGGCCGCCCTCGTTGACGCCGCGCGCGATGCCGGTGTGCGAGTGGCAGTCGATCAGGCCCGGCGTCACGTGCTTGCCGGTGCCGTCGACGATGGGCACCGATTCCGGCAGCTTCGGCATCTCGCTGCGCGGGCCGGCGAACACGATGCGCCCTGCGCGCACGTGCACCGCGCCGTCGCGCAGGTTGCCGCGGCCGTCGCTGGTCCATAGCGTCGCACCGACGATCGCGAACTCGCTCGCGGTGGGTGCCTTGACGAAGCCGTAGCCGCCGAGCGGCGTCGGCAGCGGACCGATCGCCGGCGGCACGAAGCGCTCCGCGGCCTTGTCCTTCGGCTTGTCGCCGTCCTTCGCGACGGCCGGTGCGGCGGTCGTCGCGGCGAACGCCAGCGTGCGGCCGTCCGGCGTCGTGCAGGCGCCGGTGAGCCGTTCGCCGTCGCGCTGCAGGCGCAGCAGGAACGCGCCGTCGGCGCCAAGCTCCTTGCCGACGAGGCGGCAGGTCAGGCTGCGCGCGTCGCGCTGCACGCCGGCGACCTCGAGCTTCGCTTCGCCGATCGCCATGGCGAGCTTGTCGCCGGTGATGGTCAGCTGCGGCGCCTGGCCCTGGCCGGGCCAGCCGTCGCTCCACGCCCACGTGCCGTCGAGACCCTGGTCCTTCGGCGCTTGCACCACGTGCCGCATGCCGCCGACCCAGACGTCGCGCACCTCGGTCTTCTCGGCGAACAGTTCGCCGGTGGTGACGACGAAGTTGGCCAGCTTGCCGACCTCGAGCGTGCCGAGGCGATCGCCGACGCCGAGCAGTTCCGCCGGCACCGTCGTCAGAGCCGCGAGCGCCTGGTCGGCGGTGACGCCGCAGGCCATCGCGTCGCGCGCGCGCGCGGCGAAGTCCTTGCGGTCGCGCAGGCGCGCCGTCGTCCACGCGATCGTGACGCCGGCGTCGAGCAGCCGCTTGCTGTTGGTCGGCGCCTGTTCCCACGACTGCAGCTGGCGCAGCGACACGCGTTCGACCGCGGTGGCGGTGGCCACGTCCGGGGCGTCGGGCACGTGCAGCGGCACGATGATCGGGGCCTTGCCGGCGGCCAGCGCGGCGAGGCGGCGGAACTCCATGCCA
Organism: Candidatus Kuenenia stuttgartensis; assembly: GCA_945861365.1. Classification (GTDB taxonomy): domain Bacteria; phylum Planctomycetota; class UBA1135; order UBA1135; family UBA2386; genus UBA2386. Next base: position 3,513 of record CAMAUH010000274.1, on the reverse strand, counting down.
CTGCCGACCAGCACCGCCTTGCGTTCGAACTCGGCGGCGACCTTCAGCAGGCGCAGGGCCTGCAGTTCGTCCTGCGTGTCGCACCACAGCGGCAGCGAGCGCTGGTCGGCGAGTGCTTGCAGCACACCCGAACTGCTCGGCGCCTTCGCGGCCAGCGTGGTGTCGGCGGCGACGGCGGTGCGGCAGCGTTCGTACCACTGGCCATCGAGCAGCGTCTGCCGCAGCAGCGCGATCGCGCCCATCTCGCTGCTCGGATAGCCGCCGCCGGTCTGCAGGCTCACCACGGTGTAGGTGCGGTCGCGCACCGTGCGCACCGGGGCGGTCGGCGACGGTTCATCGAGCTGTACGAGCGCTGCGGTGCCCTTCAGCACGCCGCCCGACGGCGCCACGGCCACCGCCGCGAAGCCGAGCGCGCGCAGCGCCTGGCGGTCCTTCTCCGGCACCAGGGCGCCGTCGAGCGCGTGCCGCTGCGGTTGCACCATCGGGTTCCAGTGCTGGTCCGTGGTCTGCGGATCGAGCGCCGGCACGTCGCTGGCGAAGAACGGCTCGATCAGGCCCGGGTAGATCGTCAAGCCGGTGCAGTCGATCACGGTGGCGCCGGCGGGCGGTGCGGCCTGGCCGAGTGCGGTGACGACCGCATCGCGCACGACCAGCGTGGCGCCGTCGAGCGCCTGGCCGGGGCCGGTCACCACACGCGCGTTCTGCAGCGCGTACCAGCGCGCCTCGACGGGGCGCGGTCCGTTGTGTGGCGGCCCCTGGGCGGCCGCGGTGGCGAGGGCGGTGACGAGGACGAACGCGGCGCGTACGTGCATCGCCGCAGCATAGGCATGGGCCGCGCGCCAGCCGAGCAGCGAGTCCGTCGGCGATGGCGAACGGACCGTCGCGCGTCAGAGCTGCATCGCGACCATCAGGTAGACGCCGCGCTGCGACTGCTCGGAGTACCAGTACTCGACGTGCTGCGGGTCGGTCAGGTTCTGGCCGACCAGGTCGACGGTCGTGCTGGCGCTGGCGCACCAGCTGGCGCGCAGGTCGACGCGCCACCAGCTCGGCACGCCGGCGTGGCTCTCGGTGTAGAGCACGTTGCTGCTGAACTGCAGGCCCGGGGCCGCGTCCCACGCCGCCGTGGCGCCGCCGCGCAGGCTCGGCACCTGGTCCTGGATCGAGAAGTAGTTCGCCTGGTTGCGCGAGTTCGCGGTCGTGTTGGCGACGAACGGCGAGATGCGCACGTTCGGCAGCGGATTCCACGCCAGCGACAGTTCGCCGCCGAATGCGTCGGTGCGGCCATCGGTGACGTACAGCGTGGCGCCGCTCTGCGGGTCGGTCGGTTCGTCGCTGAGCTGGTTGCTGACGCGGTACAGGAACGTGTCCGCCTGCACGAGCAGCGTCTCGGCGAAGCGCGTGCGCAGGCCGAGCTCGTAGGCGAGCAGGTGGCTCGAGGCCTTGTGCACGAGCAGGCCCGAATCGGGGATCTTCTGGTCCGGCTGCCGGTTCGCGCTCAACGCCGTCCACACCGTGAAGTCCGCACTCGGGGCCCAGGCCAGCCGCAGGTCGGGCTGCGTGTCGACGCCGCTGCCGTTCGGGCCGTCCTGGTAGCCGATGTTGCCGCCGAGGGTCACGCGCACCGTGTCGCACAGATCCCAGTCCCACGAGGCGAACAGGTCGCCGCGCGATTCGCCGTAGTTGCGCTCGGCGTTGCTGGCGATGGCGAGGCGGTGCACCTTCAGTTGGCGCACCACGGCGCCGACGGTGACCTGGTGGCCCGGTGCGAGCCGATGCGAGTGCATCAGCAGCGTGTCGAACAGCTGCTCGCGGAAGATCAGCTGGTCGGAGAACGCCTGTGCCTCGAAGTCGATGATGTCCTGGTCGTAGGCGTCCACGCCCATGCGCCACTCGGTCCAGTTGGCGTCGTCGTGGTCGAAGCGCGTGCGGCTCTTCAGGTGGCCGCCCTTGATCAGGTTCTGCGACACGAACTCCGGGTCGCCGGGCGGCAGCACGAACGAGTCGCTGATGTAGCTCTCGTGGTAGAGGCCATCGAGCGTCAGCGTGACGTTCGGCGCGACGCGCGCGTCGATGCGGCCGCCGACCGCGTTGTTCTTCCAGCGATCGCCCGACGTGTTCGGATAGCCACCGTCGCGCTGGTTGCTCTTCGCGAACAGGTAGTAGTCGACGTCCTCGCCGACCTTGCCGCCGTAGCGCGCCGTGCCGAACAGGCGCTCCTCGGTGCCGCCGCCGCCGACCACGCGTAGGCCCTGCGCGTCCTTGGCCTTCTTGGTGACGATGTTGATGACGCCCTGCGAGGCCTTGTCGCCCCAGCGCGAGCCGCCCGGTCCCTTCACCACTTCGATGCGTTCGATCACGTCGACCGGCAGGTCGATCGCCTGGAAGTACTCGCGCCGCAGCAGGGTCGTGTAGAGGCGCTGGCCATCGATCAGCACCAGCATGCCGGCGAACTCGTACTCGCCGAGCCGGCTGCTGAAGCCGTACGCGCCGGGCACGTCCTGCGCGATGAGCAAGCCGGGCACGAGGCGCAGCAGTTCGCCGACCGAACGCAGGCCCGATGCGCGGATCTCCGGCTCGTTGAGCACGAACACCGAAGCAGCGGTCTTCGCCAGCGACTGGCTCTGGCGTGAGGCGACCTCGACGGGCACCTCCATCAGCTGCTCGAGCGACAGTTCTGCCAGCTGGCCGGCACCTGGCGCCGGGTCCTGCGCCGTCGCCGCGGTCGTGAGCAGCGCTGCGGCCATGGGCCACAGCAGCAAGCGGAGGGCGGGGCCGTTCATGGTCGTTCCTTGGTCGTGGGCGGCAGTGGGCTGCCTGGAGTCGCGCCGAAGCGAGCCAGCGTCGCGCGCAGTCGCGGCACCGACACCGGCTTCGGCAGCACGTCGTCCATGCCGGCGTGCAGGCAGGCCTGGCGATCCTCCAGCGAAGTGTTCGCCGTCAGCGCGACGATCGGCATGCGCTGGCTGCTGTTGGCCTCGGCGCGGCGGATGTGGGCGGCGGCCTCGAGGCCGCTCATCTCGGGCATCTGCATGTCCATCAGCACCAGGTCGAAGCGGTCGGGCGCCCAGGCTTCGCAGCAGCGCTTGCCGTCGCCGGCGATGGTGACGGTGTGGCCGTCGCGCTGCAGCAGGCGCTCGATCAGCTTCTGGTTCACGGCGTTGTCCTCGGCGACCAGGATGCGCAGCGAACGCTGCGGCGCGGTCGACGTCGACGCCGGCGCCACCTTGGTTGGCGCGGTCGACGGCAGCAGCAGGCCCTGCAGGCGCACCGCCAGTTCGCGCGCGGACACCGGCTTCGCCAGGTAGCCGGCGAAGGCGCTGCTGCGGCAGCGATCCGCGGCGCTCGCCAGATCCTGGTAGGAGGTGGCCACCACGACCGGTCGCGTGCCGTCGGCGCGCGTCGCCACGGCACGGCACACGGCCGCGTCGTGGTCGGGATCCCGATCGTCGAGCAGGACCACGTCGTGCGGCTGCAGTGGCCCGCGCGCCGCCAGTTGCTCGGCGCTCTCGAGCA
>CAMAUH010000273.1 GCA_945861365.1 Candidatus Kuenenia stuttgartensis | reverse complement strand
CTGCGGGATGCACTCGTCGCGTTGTTCGCGCAGGCGATCCCGGACCGCGCCGGCTGCCGCACGGGCCTCGAGCATCCCGTGGTGCAGGACCTCGCGCGGTCACCGGCCGTGCGGGCGCTGGTCGAGCCGGTGTTGGGGCCCCAGGCGTTCGCCTTCCGCGCCACCTTGTTCGACAAGAACCCGCGCGCGAACTGGTTGGTCGCCTGGCACCAGGACCGGGTCGTGCCGGTCCGCGCCGAGGTCGACGCAACTGGCTACGGGCCATGGTCGCACAAGCGCGAGGGCGTGTTCGTGCAGCCGCCGGCGGCGGTGCTGGCGGAACTGCTGGCGGTGCGCGTCGATCTCGATGGCTCGGATCCTCGCAACGGCGGCGTGCGTGTGCTGGCGGGCACGCATCGGCACGGCGTGCTGGAACGCGACCGCATCGACGAGTTCGCGCGCGCCCAGCTGCCGGCGCCTTGCGTCGTCGCGGCCAGCGGCGCGCTGTGCATGCGACCGCTGCTGCTGCACGCTTCGTCGCGCGCTACCGTCGTCGGCCACCGGCGCATCGTGCACCTCGAGTTCGCGGCCGAGCCGCTGCCGGGCGGCGTCGAACTCGCAGCGTGCGTGCGCTGAGTCGTCGCGGGGGGCAAGCTGCGCGCCATGCCGTCGCTGCCGTGGATCGTGTTGCTGTCGCTGCTCGCCGTGGGTTGCCGCGCCGTTCCCGCGGAGCTGCCGCCGCCCGCGGTCGGCAACACGGTGCGCGTGCCGTTCGCGGTCGATCTCGGTGGCTGGACCAGCCAGGCGGAACTCGTGCATCCGGCGCCAGCGGGGCCGCACGGGATCGGGCCGTGGCCGGTGGTGCTGCTCGTCTGTGGCAACGGCCCGCACGACATGGATGTCACGCTGCGTGGCCCGGACGGCGAGGTGAAGCTGTTCGCGCAGATCGCCGACGTGCTGGCGGCGCGCGGTTTCGCGGTGGTGCGCTACCACAAGCGCTTCGTGAAGGCGCCCGGCCGCTTCGACGCGCGCTTCTGGAAGGAGCAGTCGACCGTCGTGTTCACCGCCGATGCCGGCAAGGTGCTCGATGCGGCGCTGGCGCTGCCGGCCTGCGATCGCGAACGCGTGTTCGTGTATGGCTGGAGCGAAGGCACCGCGGTCGGCGCGCAATTGGCGATCGAGCGCGGCGACGTCGACGGGCTCGTGCTGCAGGGCGCGGTCGGGTTGTCGTGGCGGGCGACGGTGCGCAGCTGGATCGAAGACGTCGGCGTGCCGTACGCGGCCGGCGAAGACGCTACGAGCATCACCAGCGCGGACCTCGTCGCGGCGGCGCGCGGCAAGGGCGGCATGGTGGCGAAGCTCGGGGCGTCGTTCTGCATGGAGCCGGGGCGTCTCGGCCAGCCCGTGCGCGTCAGCAGCCTGTTGGATCGCGACCAGGATGGGCAGCTCGATGTCGCCAGCGAGGTCGTGCCGCAGCTGGAAGCCATGGTCGACTTCGCGTTCTCGCCGCAGGGCAACACCCATATCTACGCCGAGCGGCGCACGGTGCCGACCGTGACCGAGAACGCCGCGAAGTTGGCGATGCCGGTGCTGATCCTGCAGGGCGACAACGATGCCAGCACGCCGGCGCGCGGTGCCCTGGTGCTCGAGCAGGCCCTGGTGCGCGGTGGGGCGTGCCCTGCCGTCACGCGGGTCGAGATCCCCGGCGCCGGCCACACGCTCGGGCCGGCGGCTTCGCTGCAGGACGACCAGGCGCGCGCGCCCGCCGCGGCGGTGCTGGAGCAGGTTGCGGTGTGGCTGCGCGACCGGTCGCGCTGACGCGCGTCACGCCAGCAGCGTCACCAGCAGCAGGAAGATCGACGCGCCGGTCAGGTCGGTCAGCGCCGTCACGGCCGGCGTGCTGATCAACGCGGGGTCGATGCGCAGGAACTTGACCAGGTGCGGGATCGACGCGCCGAGCACGGCAGCGAACACGACATCGGCAGCCATCGCGCCAGCGATCACCATGGCGAAGTGCGCGGTCGTCGACAGCGCCGTGCCGTCGCCCTTGATCACCTGCAGCAGCAGCGCGTTGCCGAACGCGACGCAGCCGAGCACCAGCGCCAGCGTGAGGCTGACCAGCAGTTCCTTCGTCACGATCGTGCGGAACGGCGTCGGCGAGCGCATCGCCAGCGCGCGGATGATCAGCGTGCTGGCCTGGCTGCCGACCATGCCGCCGATCGCCATCACCATCGGCATCGTCGCGACCAGCAGCACGTTGCCGTGCAGCAGCGATTCGAAGCCCTGGATCACCGACGCGGTCATCAGCCAGAACAGCGCCAACAGGCAGATGACGGGCGCGCGGCGGCGGAACTGGCGCAGCACCGGCTCGGCGAGGAAGTCCTCGCCTTCGCTGTCGCCGGTCACGCCGGCCATCTTCTCGAAGTCTTCCTGCGCTTCCTCTTCGACGATGTCGACGGCGTCGTCGTGCGTGACGATGCCGACGAGGCGCCCGGCGGAATCGACGACCGGCAACGCCAGCAGGTCGTAGTCGCGGATGATGCGCGCGGCCTGTTCCTGGTCGTCTTCGGCGGTCACCGACACGAGGTCGGTCTTCATGATCTCGCCGACCGGCGTGTTGTCGTCGGCGACGATCAGATCGCGCAGCGATACGAAGCCGACCAGCCGGCCGGACCGGTCGACGACGTAGCTGTAGTAGATGGTCTCCTTGCTCGGTGCCTGGCGGCGCAGCTCGCTGATCGCGGAGCGCGCCGTCAGCAGGGGATTGAGCACCGCGTAGTCGGTGCTCAAGAACGAGCCGACCTGGTCCTCGCGGAACGTCGAGCGGCGCAGCAGATCTTCGCGCGCCGCGTTCGGCAGCATGCAGGTCAACTGGTGGCGCACGCGCGGCTCGAAGTGTTCGAGGAACTCGGCGCGGTCGTCGCTCAACATCGACTGCAGCACCTTCTGCGCGCGTTCTCGGCCGCTGCCGGCGATGTACTGCTCCTGCACGTCGGGCTCGAGGTAGCCGAACACGTCGCGCTCCAGGTCCGGCGGCAGCAGCGCCAGCACCGTGGCGATCTCGTCGACGTTCAGCGCGTTGAGCACCGACGCGGCGTCGGTGGGGTGCATCTCCTGGATCACCGACAGCAGACCCGCGTGGTCGCCCTCGGCGAGCAGTTCACGGACCTCGGGGATCAGCAGCAGGAAGCGCATGCGCTGGCGGGTGGCGCGCGGAGAGTGCGGTAGTGGCGGTGGTGCGGACGGTAGCGGGCTGGATGGTGGGGTGCACCGTGCGAAGTTGTGGCGACCTGCGGTCGGGCTCGCCGCTTGTTGGGCAGTGGGGTGCGGATGGCGCGACGAAGGGGTGCTGCTTGACAGGGAAAGTGGCGGTTGTCACCCTTCCCGAACTCGTCCGGTTGCCGTGCGCTTGAAGGCTCGGCAGCCAATGCACCTGGGTCGTCGCCATGAAGTTGGAACCTGTCTACCTGGTCGCGCCAAAGCGCGTCCCTTCCATGCCCACTCGTCGCGCGTTCCTGATTGCCGGCGGCACGTTCGTGCTGGGTGGCGGCCTCGGTGGTGCGTGCGGCTACGCGATGGGGGCTGGTGTGCCGGTCGATGCGAACGCGAAGGCGTCGGACGGTGGTGCGCCGGGGGACGGGGAGCTGAAGCCTTCGGGCGATGTCGAGCTGGATGAGCTGCGGCGGTTGGCGGTCAAGGCTCCGATCGAGGAGTTGCTCGAGAGGCGGCAGGTGTTCGTGGAATTGGTTCGCCGCAGCTACCGCAAAGACCCGGTGCTGTGGCGGGGTATGCATCGGTTGGCGACGGCGTTGGTTCGGGATAGCTCGATTCCGCAGCGCAGGGTGTTTGCCCGAGTGATGGCGCAAGTGATCGAGCAAGCCGATCAAGGTGTGGCCTCAGCACTTGTCCCATTGGTCCCCGATCTGCGTGGCATCAAGTGATTCCGCAGAACGGTGATGGTCTTCGTTCGTCAGGTTCCGTCGGTCCTGGCGGGACGATACAGGTCGATGTCGGCCCGAATGACCACACCGTGGAAGTGAACACTGGCGGCGCTGGTGCCGTGCCTCACAGGGTCCCTCCTGGGAAACGAGTCTCTATTCCAGTCCCCAATGTTCCGCCTGGAACCTTGATCACAATCACTGTGGGCTCTGGTCTGTCGACAAGAATCATCTACGTCGAAGTGATCGCCCCCGGTCCTTGACTCCACCCGCCCCCGCATTACCCCCGATAATCCTCGAACCATGCTCCTGAACCTTAGCCAGGCTCTCCCGCTCGCGCTCGGCTCCAGCTTGCTCGCGCAGTCCCACCTCGTGGTGCCGGCCGCGTACACCAGCACCGACGCAATCAGCTATGAGTGGGTGGCCGGCGCGAGCCGCGACTTGCGGCAGCAGACGCTGGTGGGGGCAAGCCATCTGCAGTCGCTGGTTGGGCATACGCTGACCGCTCTAGAGTTGCGCCGCAGCCACGCCAACGAAGTGTTCCTCGGCGGAGTCGTGAACTTGACGGTGACGCTGTCGATTTCGCCGAACCAGCCGTTGTCGTGCTCGCAGGCGTTCGCTGCGAACGTCGGTCCGGTGGCTACGCAGGTCTTCAGCGGACCGATCACGCTGCCAACGTCGCCGGCGACGACCAGCGCCACGGTGCCGTGGTCAGCCAATAACACGCTGCGCATCCCGTTCACCATTCCGTTCGTCTATGGCGGCGGCACTTTGTGCATCGACGTGCTCGGCCAGCCGGTCGCCGGACAGAACGCGAACTGGTGGATGGCGGATGCTGAGTTCGAAGACCTCTACGGCAACGTCGTCGAGATCGGCACTGGCTGCGGCGCGTATGGCGGGGCCCAGCACCAGTGGAGCCATATTGCCGACCGCACGCTGGTGCCCGGCGCAGCGGCGCGCTTCTTCGCGTATGGCCCGCCGAACAGCTTCGGCATCGTCGCGTTCGGTCAGCCGAACCCCAGCGGCGTGCCGCTGTGGGCGATCGGCATCCCGACGCCGGGCTGCTCCTTGCACCTCGCCACCCTCGACGCGCTGGAACTCGCGATGTTCGAGCCGCAGACGCACCCGTCGCTAGCGGCGTCCGGCGGTATCGCCGAACTGCGGGTGCGCATCCCCAACAACCCTGCGGTGTTCGGCCTGACCTGGGCGACGCAGTGGCTCGAATGGAGCCAGCTGGTCAGCAGCAACACGCTGCAGTGGTCGATTGCGTCGGCGATCCCGCAGCTCGACATGGCCCTGGTCGAAGGCCACCCAAGCGAGACGACCGGCGAGCTGTCGGTGCATCTGGCCCAGGTGTTCCGGTTCGAGTTCCAGTAACGGGACGGCGGTCGCGGTCGGGCGCCGCGCATGCCATGGCCCGGGCGCAGTCGGAACGCCCGGCGGTGGTGGAAGTCTGCCAACACGAACTTGACCGCGTCGCGATCACTGGCTACCCTCCCTCGCTCGATCTGCGGTCGCAAGGCCGTCGAATCGCTCCGGTCGGGGCGTGGCTCAGCTTGGTAGAGCGTTGCGTTCGGGACGCAAAGGTCGGAGGTTCAAATCCTCTCGCCCCGACCAGTTTCCTCCTGCTCGCGCAGCTGCGGGTGGCGGGCCGACCCAGTGCGGCCTGCGAGTGGCTACAGTTCCGCCCCGCACTGGCTGCAGAACTTGGCGACTTCGGCGTTGAGCGCCGCGCACTTCCGGCAGCGCACCATGATCGCAGGGGCTGGCGAACTGGCGCCGGTGCTGTTGGCAAGGCCGGCTTCGTCGAGGGCGTCCTTCAGCATGCCACCGCCCATTCGCGCCAGCGGCTCCAGATCGGTGCGGGCGCGTTCCGGGTCGAGCACCAAGCCTGAACCGGCTACGCCGCGCGTGGCCACGTTGCGCATCGCCGCGCCGATGCCGGTGGCGACCATGCAGAGGAATGCGCCGATCCACCATGCGATCGGGTTGCCACTCTCGCCGAAGCTGCTGACGGCACTTGCGCCGCTCAGGGCGAAACCCATGAAGCAGGCGACGATGCCCAGAAAGCCGAGTGCCTGGGTCGCGGTTCCGATCGTGTGAAGGCGTTGACGTTCGGGGGACACCTGCCGACGTGGCTTGCGCTGCTGCATGACGCGCACGATACGGGGCGCGGTCGTCGGCGCCCCACTACTTGCCAGCGCGTCGCCGGCCATTGCCGGCACCTTCGCCCATCGGCTCCGGCAGGTCGTTCGCCATCACGACCCGCACGCCGGGCACCGCCTCGCGGAGGCGAATGATCGCGCCTGCGCTGA
>CAMAUH010000272.1 GCA_945861365.1 Candidatus Kuenenia stuttgartensis | reverse complement strand
CGCGTGGGCGCGCCTCGCCGGCCAGCAGGTGCAGCTCGAGATGCCGCGGCACTACCCGTCCGGCGAAGACCGCACCAGCAGCCAGTCGCGCGGCCTGTTCCGCGGCCGCTTCGGTACAGCGGCGGCGACCGCCGGCAGCGGCGAGGCGGTGATCGGCTTCCCGTTCCGCTACTGGGACCGCTACGCCGAACGCAGCGACGATCCGGAGCTCGGCTATTTCCAGCTGACGACCAACGAGGCGCCGGTGGTGTTCCGCAGCCTGCGCTGGCGCGAGGAGACCACCGATCCGCGCGTCGACGTGGTGTGCCTCGTGCGCGCCGACGGCAAGTCGACGTGGGACGCCGAGCCGCAGGCCGGTTCGGGCTTGTGGCTGTTGCGCGGCGGCTCCGCCGACAGCAACCACCGCATCGACCACCAGGCGTCGCGCCTCGAGGTGCGCTTCCTGACCACCTACAAGGCTGGCGCCTGCGATCTCGCCAACTACCGCGCGCACGGTTGGAAGACCACGGCGCGCGTCGAGAACGTGCGGGTCGACTACGAAGGCCAGGGCCGCGTGCTCGACGAGCAGGAGACGGCCCGATGAATGCGATCCCGTCCGTCCGCGGCCGCACCAGCACTGGCGGCTTCACGCTGATCGAGATGCTGGTCGTGATGGGCATCCTGACCGGCTTCCTGATCATGCTGGTGCAGCTGGTCGACAGCGGCCTGCGCATGTTCGGCGAAGGCGAACTCGGCCAGGCGCTCGCCGACCGCACCAGCCAGGCGCAGCGCGTGATCGGCCGCGAACTGGCGTCGCTGCGCGGCAGCGCGACCGGCCGCGATCGCGACACCGTCGACGACCGCCTGGTGGTGCAGCAGCTGCCGCTCGGCCTGCCGGCGCGCCCCGAAGCGCAGCCGTCGAAGGTGCAGGTGCTGCGCGGCGCCGTGCATCTCGACCGCGACCGCGAACTGCCGCTGGCCGAAGCGATGCTGATCGCGCGGATCATGGCGCAGAAGCCCGACGCGACCGAGACCGAGGTGCAGGAGCAGGCGATCAAGGAGCGCCCGTCGCTGGCGCTGCTCGGCATCGGCAACCTGCTGCTGCTGCCGTGGCGCCAGGAAGGTGCCGACGAAGCGCTGCTCGAACTGCGCGCCGGCTGGTTCCTGCCGGGCCAGATGATCGCGACCGGCCCGGACCGCTTCGCCGATCCGTTCCTGATCCCGGTGCCGGGCAGCCCCGACCTGCCGGGCCTCGCGGTGTACCAGGCCACGCAGCCGGTGCTGCGCGACCTGCTGCACGTCGAGTTCGCGTTCTGGAGCCAGCGCACGCGGCAGTGGGGCGACGGTTCGAACGTCACCGGCACGTCGACCGCGCTGCGCGTCTGGGACAGTGCGCGCGGCGGCTGGCTGACCGACATGCTGGCCGGCGGCACCTTCCCGCTCGATCGCGGCCCGCAGAGCCTCGACGACCCGCGCGACGACGTGCAGCCGCACGCGATCCTGGTGCGCTGCGTGGTGGCGCAGCCGGCCGAGTTCGCCGCCGAGGGCCTGCTCGCGGCACCACTCGACATCGACGACACCGCCGCCTCGCTGTACGACGGCAGCCGCTTCCCGGGGCGGGTCGAAGGCGGCTTCATCAAGCTGCGCGGTGAGTGGATCGGCTACGCCAGCCGCGAAGGCGATCGCCTGATCGGCCTGCGCCGCGGGCTGCGCGACACCAAGGTGCTCGAGCATCCGGCCGGCACGCGCGTGCACGTCGGCCGCAGCGTCGAGTTCGTGGTCCCGTTGGCGCACGCCAAGGACGACTGGAATGGTTGAGCTCCACGCAGCCTCGGTCCGCCAGGCCGGCTTCACGCTGGTCGAGATGCTCGCGGCGCTCGGCATCCTGCTGTTCGGCGTCGTCGCGCTGCTCGGGTCGCTGGCCACCAGCGTCGGCCAGCGGCGCACCACCGATGCCCGCCACGAACTGACGGCGTTGTGCGAGCACGCCGTGCACCGCGTGCAGCAGGAGGCGATCCGCCTGCGCGAAGGCGGCAGCACGCCGCTCGACCTCGAGTTCGTGCCACTGCTCGACCAGGAAGCGCCCGGGTTCGCCGGCATGCGCTGGTCGGCGCACGCGATCGCCGACGAGGCGCGCCCCGATGTGTGGATGCTGCGCATCGAAGTCCGCTGGCTGGAAGGCGGCGAGACGATCGATGCCGAGTTCTTGCGGGTCGTGCCGCGGCAAGCGCCGCTGCGCGACCGGGTGATGGCCTACCGTGGCCAGTCTGCGGAGACTTCGAACAGGTGATGCCGATGCTCATGAACTTCCTGCGACGTTTCAGCCTGTTGGCGTGCTGCCTCGGTGCAGCCTCGCTGGCTGCCCAATCGGTCCAGCTCGCCGACGGTCGCGTGCTGCTGGCGAAGGTCGAAGAAGCGGATGGCGCCGGCCTGCGCGTGCGCCGCCTCGACAACGGCGGCCTGCTCGACCTGCGCTGGGACCACCTGTCGACGGCCAGCGCGCTGGCGGTGAAGCAGCAGTTCGACCTCGCCGGCGACAACCAGGAGCAGCAACTGCTCGTGCGGGTCGACGAGGTCGAATACATGAGCGGCGGCACCAAGCAGTGGGTGATCGGCCGCATCGTCGAGCGGGGCACGGATCCGCTGGTCGTGCAGAGCAAGGGGCGGCAGTACCCGATCGCGCGCAAGGACCTCGGGCCGGTGCGTTCGGTCGAGGTGCCGGTCATGCAGGTCTACACGAAGGACGAGTTCTACGCGGAGCGCTTCCGGGCCCTGCAGCCGGGCAGCAAGTCCGACGTGCACGTGCTGCTCGCCGAGGAACTGCTGAAGGTCGGCGACTACGACCGCGCCGCCGAGCACCTGGCGCAGGCGAAGGAACTCGGCAACAGCCTGAACCCGGGCCAGATCGACACGCTGATCGCGCGCACCCAGCGCTTCAAGGAAGCCGCCAAGGAAGCGAAGGCGATCGAGGACATCGCGGCGGGGCGCGCGCGCGGCACGCTGGTCGACTTCGAGAAGGGCACCAAGCAGATCGCGCAGTTCGAGAAGGACTTCCCGCAGACCAAGCTGAAGGTCGAGTTCGACGCCGAGAAGAAGAAGTTCGCCGCGGCGCGGCAGCGCTTCCTGGTCGGCCAGATCGCCGAGAGCTGGCGCAGCTCGATCGCGCTGATCGCCGACAAGAAGGTCGCCGACGCCAGCCTGACGCTCGAGGCCGCGCGCGAGTACGCGTCGAGCAAGATGAGCGACGACATCGTCGCGCGCCTGGTCACGACGCTGCGGCTCGGCGCCGACGAGATCAAGACGCTGTGGGCCGCGCGCAAGGACAAGGAGTACTCGAAGGCCCGCAAGACCGAGATGTTCTCGTACGGCCTCGGCTCGTGGGTGCTCGGCGAAGAGGCGATCCTGAAGAACACGCAGGTCGGCAAGGACAAGGACAAGTCGAAGGACGCCGCCAACCAGGATCCGAACAGCCAGCGCGACATCGATCGCTACGTCAAGGCGATGCAGGCAGCACTGAAGGCGCGCGCGCAGAGCGGGCAGGCGCAAGGCCAGGGGCAGGGCGAGCAGCCGAAGACCGAAGAGGACTGGTGGCGCGATGCGTCGCGCGCCGACAAGGCCGGTTGGCTGCGCGCGTTCTACGCCGAGAACGCGGGCCAGCTGACGGTCACCGTCGCCACGCTGACGCAGTGCCCGGCCTGCTATGCGGAAGGCACGCGCGCCGACATCAACGGCGACGGCAAGATCTTGCGCATCCCGTGCTACCTGTGCCAGAAGACGAAGTACCTGCGCAGCTTCCGGGCGTGGTGAAACACGGCGCGCGGATCGCGGTGGTGCTGCTGGCGGCGTGCGCTGGCAGCCCGCGCTCGGGCCAGAGCGGCGTGCCGTCGCTGCGGCAGCCGACATCGGCACCGGTGGTGCAGGCGCCCGTCGTGACCCCGGCGCCGGCCGGGCTCGGCCCCGAGATCCTGTTGCCGCAGGCGAGCGACCAGGACGACGAAGTGGCGCGCGTCGGCGACCTGGTGCTGCGGCGCAGCCATGCCTACACGCGCCTGCTCAGTGCGCATCCGAAGCTGGCGTTGACGGCGGTCGACCTGCTGGTGTTCGACGTGCTGGTGGCGCGCCACGCCGAGCAGTTCGGCATCCGCGTCGACCCCGCCCGGGTCGAAGCGCTCGCCGCCGCCGAGGAGAAGCAGGTCCGCGAACAGGTGCAGGCCGAGCTCGGCGGCGAGATGCCGTTCGCGGGCTACATCTGGCGGCTGTTCGGGCTGCACGAGCAGGATTGGCAGCAGACGCTGCGCCTGCGCACTGCCCAGCGCCTCTACCAGGGCTACGTGATCCGCTACCTGGCGCTGCGCGAGGATCGGGTGCGGGTGCGGTTCCTGGTGCACAAGGACGAAGCCGTCGCGCGCGAGGTGGCCGACAAGGTCGAGCACGGCGCCGACTTCGGCACGCTGGCGCTGCGCCATTCGGAGGATCCGAGCAAGCGCGACGGCGGCCTGTTGCCGGCCTTCGGGCAGGGCTTCCAGCACCCGGTCGCCGCTACCGCGTTCACGCTGCAGAAGGGGAAGGTGTCGGCGCCGTTCCGCGGCCGCTGGGGCGACGAAGAGCGCTGGTTCGTCGTCTACTGCCTCGAACGCATGCCCGGGCGCGAGGTGCCGTTCGCCGCGGTGCTCGACGAGATCGACCGCGACCTCGAGCTGAACCCGATCGCCCCCCTCGAGACGACCGCCTACACCCTGCGTTGGCGCACCGCGCTGGAACCGAACCCGCCGGCGCCAAAGCCTGCGATCGCCGTTCCTGATGCAGCGCCGACAGGCAATCGATGACATCGCGCATTGCGCGCGCTACAACGCCACACCGCATGGACGAGATCTCGCGTGAGTTGCCGCCCGACACCACGACGGCGCGACCGACGGCGGAGCGCAGCAAGGGACCGGAGGAGTTGATCGCGTTCGAACGCGCGCAGATCTCCGCGGAGCTGGTCGTGCGCGACCGCCTCGGCGATGCGATGCTGCCGCAGTCGAGCATGAATCCCGCCGAACCCGAGCCCGAAATGGCGCCTGCGCCCGAGCCGACGGCTGTGACGCCTGAGCCGATGGCTGTGACGCCCGAGCCGATGGCTGTGACGCCCGAGCCGATGGCTGTGGCGATCGAGCCGATGGCTGTGGCGATCGAGCCTGCCGAAGCTCAGGCGGCCGATGGTCCGGCGGCGGATGGCACCGCGGCAGTGGACTCGACGCCGGCGGCGCTTGCCGAGGTGGAGCTGGCTGACGCTGCACGGATCGAATCGGCGGCACCGACCGAAGGGGCCGTGTCGGTTGACGAGCCGCCGGTTGCCGAAACCGAAACCGCCGCCGCTGCCGATGCGCCCGCCGACGAGGTCGTCGAGACCATCGATGGGGATGCAGCTGCCGCCGCGGTCGCGGCCGAAGCCGAGGTCGCCGAGATCGAAGAGGACCTCGGCGCCGCCGACGAAGAAGGGCTGCCGCCCGTCCCTGAACTGACCGACGCCGCGGCTGTCGCTCGCGTCGTCTTCGTGCTGATGTTGACCGCGCGCGAAGGGTTGTCGCTGCTGCGCCTGGCGCAGGCCTGCAACACCACGCAGAAGCTCGTCGAAGCGGGCCTGGAGTTGTTGCAGCAGCAGATGCAGCAGCTCGGCCTGCCGGTCGAACTGGCGCGCACTGGCGACACCGTGAAGTGGGTGTCGAGCAGCGAGACCTTCGTCCATCTGCAGCGCCTGCGCGGCGTCAAGAAGCTGGAGAAGCTGTCGCCGGCGGCGCTGGAGACGCTGGCGGTGATCGCCTACCGGCAGCCGGTGATGCGCGGCGAGATCGAAGCGATCCGCGGCGTGAAGGCCGGCCCGATGCTGCGCACGCTGTTGACCCACAAGCTGGTGCGCTGCACCGGGCGCGCCGACGTGCCCGGGCGGCCGCTGCAGTACGGCACGACCCAGCAGTTCCTCGAGCGCTTCGGCCTCGCGGCGCTGACGGATCTGCCGAGCGTCAAGGAGTGGAAGAGCCTCGGCTGAGCCCAGCACCGGAACGGCAACCGAGCCGTTCGGATGGCTTGCATTGCCGACGTTCGTCCCTACACTCCCGCGCCGCAAACGTGCGTCCCGGTCGTCTAGTCCGGCCTAGGACACTAGATTTTCATTCTAGTAACACGGGTTCGAATCCCGTCCGGGATACCACTGCCGGGCTCGCCGCGGAACCACCGCGGCGAGCCCGCTGTCTTTGGTTGAGCTCACGATGGTGGACCGAGCACCC
>CAMAUH010000271.1 GCA_945861365.1 Candidatus Kuenenia stuttgartensis | reverse complement strand
GCCTTCGTCGCCCAATCCTGGTGGTTCGCGCGGCCGGTGCTGCTCGGAGGCCCGTTCGTGTTGGCTGGCTCGATGGCGATCGGGCTGGCGTGCGCGCAATGCGCCCGCGCCTGGTTGCCGTCGCGGTTGCGGACCGTGCCGCTGCTGTCGGTGGGAGCGGCGTGGCTGCTCGGCCTGCACGACCTGTCGACGCCGCTCTGGGCGGCGTCGTTGCTGTTGGTGATGCCGCGCGGGGGCCGAACTGGTGGACGCTCCGCCTTGGTCGCCCTTGGCCTGGGCCTCGGCGCGATCGTCGTCATGCACTGGGCCGTGCGCTGGTACCCCCGCGACTACTACCTCGGGCCGCTCGTGGTGTTCGGCCTCGCGGCGGTCGCGCGTTGCCGCGGACCCGCGGTGCTGCTGCTGGCAGCGACAGCACAGGTCGGCGATCTCGCGCGCGTGCAGCCAGAGCCGCTCGCTGGCCAGCAGGAGCTGGAGTTGGCTGGGCGCGAACTGGGTGCGGTGCTGCCGGCGGCAGAGCGGGTCGGCTGCTTCAACAGCGGCCTGGTCACGTTCCACGCCGATGTGCTGGCGCCGCGCGGCCAACGTCGCGGCATCGTCAACCTCGACGGCGTCGTCGACGCCCGCTCGTTCGCCGCGTTGCAGGCGGCGGCGTTGGATGCCTGGCTCGACCAGCAAGGCATCCGCTTCCTGCTCGACAACGCGGTGCAGTTCCGGCGTGATCCGCAGCAGCCGCACGCGTGCGGCCATTGGTTCGGGCCCGACTTCTGGCCCGAACAGGACCTCGTCGAGTGTGCGCGCTTCGACCTGCCCGGCATCGACAACGGTCGTCCCGATGGCGACAGCGTGCGGCTGTACTGGCGGCGGGGGCGGGGTGCGTCGCCGCCGCGCGCGACGGTGGCGCGCGAGCTCGCGCCCGGCGCCGACGGCAGCCGCGTCGTGCTGTGGCCGGCCCGCGCGGGCCAGTCGCTGCGGCGCGAAGATGCCGATGGCACGCGGCCGATCGTGCTCACCGTCGACGTCGACACCACAGCCATCGTGCGCCTTGCCGTGCCGCGCGGTAGCCCGCTGCGGCTGTTCGTCGACGCGCAGTCCGAGCCCGTATTGGTGCTGGCTCCGTTGTAGGGGCGGCGCGGGGCCGCTCCAATCCGCGACCTCCTCGTCATGAACACGAACCGCCTCACGCTCAGCGAACAGTTCTTCCGCGACCAAGCCAGCGCCAATGCCAGCGGCGGGCTGTCGACCGTGCTCAACCGCTTCAGCCTGCTCGGCCGCATGCTCGCCAGCGAGATCATGCGGGCCGGGTTCGTCGGCAAGCTCGGCTACACCGGCGACACCAACGTGCAGGACGAGAACGTGCGCGCGCTCGACGTCATCAGCAACGACACGATGCTGCAGGTGTTCGAGAACATGCCGATGGTGTGCGCGGTCGCCAGCGAGGAGATGGAGGACCTGCACGTGCTGCCGGGCGGCGAGAGCGGCAAGTACCTGATCACCGTCGACCCGCTGGATGGCTCCGGCAACGTCGACGTCGCTGGCCAGATGGGCACCATCTTCGGCATCTACCGGCGGCGTTCGACGTCGGGCGTGCCGACGCTCGCCGACTTCATGCAGCCCGGTCGCGACATGGTCGCCGCCGGCTACGTGCTCTATGGCCCGTGCACGATGATGGTCTACAGCGCCGGTGGACCGGTGAACGGCTTCACGCTCGACCGCTCGATCGGCACGTTCTTCCTGACGCACCCGGCGCTGCAGATCCCCGAGGGCGAAGGTTCCTACTCGGTCAACGAAGCGAACGAGTCCAAGTGGGATGAGAAGACCCAGGCGATGGTGCGGGCGTTCCGCACGCAGCAGGCCAACTGCGGCAAGCGCGCGGCCCGCTACGCCGGGGCGCTGGTCGGCGACTTCCACCGCACGCTGCTGAAGGGCGGCATCTACATGTATCCGGGCGAGGTCAAGAAGCCCGAAGGCAAGCTGCGGCTGTTGTACGAGAACGCGCCGCTGGCCTTCCTGTGCGAGAAGGCCGGCGGGGCCGCCACCGACGGCAAGCAGCGCATCCTCGACGTGGTGCCGAAGAAGCTGCACGAACGCACGCCGCTGTTCCTCGGCAGCAAGGGCGACGTGGCCGAAGCGATGGCGCGCCTGGCCTGACCGCGCGGGCCAGAGTGTGAGAGACGACCCCGTATCTCGCGCTCGGCGTGGCCGCGAAGGCGGCCGTCTTCGGCCTCAGTTGCCGATCACGATGCGGCCGCCGCGCGTCGCACCGGTGAACACGAAGTCGACCGGCAGCAGGTCGAGCAGGATGCCCTGCGTGAACAACTGCACGTTGACCAATGCCGCCTGGTTCGGGATGGCCAGGCTGTAGGCCGCGCTGCCACCACTGGTGGCGAGGATGTCGATGACGTCCGCCGCGGCCAACAGGCCGCAGCCCGGCAGGCCGATCGGCGCCAGGTCGAACGGCAGCGGCAGGCTGTTCCACGTGGTGCGCGAGAAGCCGAACACCGCGAGCACGAGTTCGGTGTCGGTCGGCACGTTGCCGAACGTCAGCGTCAGCGTCTGGCCGGTGGTCGGCGCGCTGTTGGCCGCGATCGTCGGTTCGCCCTGCGGCGTGTCACAGCTGTCGCCGTAGGTGCTGAACAGGCCGTTGTTGACGCCCGTGTACTCGTAGGTGGCGTTGGTGAACGCGGCTCCGGTCCAGCCGCCGAACACCACGAACTTGCGGCGCACGGGGTCGTAGCCGTGGTAGCTCTCGGTGCTGTTCGGCGGGGCCACGGTGCCGGCGGGAACGATGTACCACGAGGCGCCATCCCACTCGAAAGTCTCGTTGGAGAACGCCGTACCGGTATAGCCGCCGTAGACCACGGGGCGCCGGCGCACGCTGTCGGCGATGGCTGCGGCGCGATAGCGGGGCGAAGGCGAAACGGCCGGCGTGCGCTCCGTCCAGTCGACACCGTTCCAGGTCCAGGTGTCACCGAGGATCGCGCCGGTCGCCGGGTCGGTGCCGCCGAACAGCAGCGTGCCACCGGTGGCCGGATCGTCGACGAACACCATCTCGGCGCGCGCGGGCGGCGGGGTCGCCGCGCTGCGCTGCGCCCACGTGATGCCGTTGTACTCCCACGTGTCGTTCAGCGTCGCCGTGTAGTTGCGGCCGCCGAACAGCACGACGACGTTGCGGGTGCTGTCGTGGGCCATGCCGTACAGGTGGCGCGCGCTGGGCGCGGTCGGCGTCGGCACCACACTCCACGCGCTGCCGGTCCATTCCCACGTGTCGTTGGCCAGCGGGCTGACGTCGGGCGAGCGGCCACCGAACATCACCAGGCGGTTGGCGACCGGGCTGCGCACGAGGCGATGGCCCCAACGCGCCGGCGAGCTGACGCTGCTGAGCAACGTCCACTGGCCGTTGTAGCTCCAGGTGTCGGCGACGATCGAGCCGGGCGTCTGCGTCAGGCCGCCGAACATCAACAGGCGGTTGTTGACCGAGTCGAACCCCATCGCGCCATTGCGCTGCATCTGCGGCGACGTGGTCGGGGTGATGAGGGCCCAGCGGTTCTGGGCCGAGAGTGCAGCGGCGAGGGCCGCGCACGTCGTGGTGGTGGTGATCCAGCGCATTGGGAGAAGCGATTGGCCGGCTCCGGGGCGGGCGGCCACGTTCGAGGGGAGCCCGGAAACGTACCCTACGCTGTTGGTCCATGGCAGGGCCTCGGCAGAATGACGGCGATGCCCGAACGCGCCGCCACCCTCCGCATCGTCGTGCGCTGTTTCGCTGCCGCGCGCGAGGCGGTCGGCTCCGAATTGCTCGAACTGCAATTGCCCGCCGATAGCACCGTCGCTTCCCTGCAGGCCGCCCTGGTGCAGCGCGCTCCGGCGCTGGCGCGGTTGCCGTTGGCGTTCGCCGTCAACCGCGCCTACGTGCCGCTGGCAACGACGCTGCGCGATGGCGACGAAGTCGCGCTGATACCGCCGATCAGCGGCGGCGGTCCGGCCGTCCCATTCCGGTTCGAACTCGGCGCCGCCGAACTGGACCCGCGCGCGCTCGAGCTGGAGTGCCGCACCGACGCGGATGGTGCCGTGGTGACCTTCACCGGCACCACGCGCGACCACAATGAAGGCGCCGCGGTGGTGTCGCTGCACTACGAGGCCTACGCCGAGATGGCGCAGGCGCTGGCGGCGCAGCTGTTCGCCGACGCTGCGGCGCGCTTCGCCATCACCCGGGCCCGCATCGCGCACCGGCTCGGTGCGGTGCCGATCGGGGCTGCCGCGGTCGTCGTCGTGGTCGCAGCCGCGCACCGCGGGCCCGCGTTCGACGCGTGCCGTTACCTGATGGATCGCGTCAAGCACGAGCTGCCGATCTGGAAGCGTGAGCAGTTGCGTGATGCCGGCGGGGAACGTTGGATCGGCGAGCCGCCGCGGCCATCGAGCTGAGCACTGCCGCGTGGTGCGCGGCGGGCCGCATCGCTACAACGGTCGGTGATGAAGATCCGCCAAGTAACCATCGCGGCCGCGAGCCGCGGGGACGTCACGTTCGGCATCGCGGTGGACGGCCAGTCGATCGACGTCGGCTCGGCCCTGCAAGCGGCCACCGCCGCCGCGCAGGCGACCGGCGACCTGAAGGCCAGCCTGCGCGCGGCCAGCATCTTCCACCAGGGCAGCAAGGCACCGTTGCGGCGCCTCGGCTTCGTCGGCCTCGGCAAGGCGGCCGGCATCGACACCGAGAAGGTGCGGCGCATCGCCGCCGTGGCGCAGGCGCAAGCCGCCGAGCTCGGCGTCGCCGCGTTCGGGCTGGTGGTGCCGAGTTCGCTGCTGGCGAAGGTCGCGGCCGAAGCGCTCGGTCGCGCGATCGCCGAAGGGTTGCACCTCGGCGCCTACCGCTACGAGCCGCCGCGCCAGCAGGCCGCGAAACCGGCCAAGGCCACCGAGTGCAACGTGGCGACCGTCGGCTTCGCCAGCAAGGACCAGAAGGCGTTCGCCCGCGGCCTCGAACTCGGCGGCCTCGCCGCCGAAGCGACGGTGTTCGCGCGCGACCTCGAGAACGCGCCGGCCAACCTGTGCACGCCGACCACGCTGGCGAAGGCTGCCCAACGGCTCGCCGGCGGGCGCGTGCGCGTCAAGGTGCTCGACCGCAAGCAGTGCGAGAAGCTCGGCATGGGTTCGTTCCTCGGCGTCGCCCAGGGCGCCACGCAGCCGCCGAAGTTCCTCGTGCTCGAGTACCGCGCCCCCGGCGCCAAGGGCAACGTCTGCGTCGTCGGCAAGGGCCTGACGTTCGACACCGGCGGCATCAGCATCAAGCCGGCGGCGAAGATGGACGAGATGCGCTACGACATGTGCGGTGCTGGCGCCGTGCTCGGCCTGTTCCATGCGCTGCGGCACGGGGCGCTCGGCGACCGCACGCCGAAGTGCAACGTGATCGGCCTGATCGCCGCGACCGAGAACGCGGTCGGCCCGGATGCGACCAAGCCCGGCGACGTGCACACGGCGATGGACGGCCACACGATCGAGGTGTTGAACACCGACGCCGAGGGCCGCCTCGTGCTCGCCGACGCGATCTGCTACGGCAAGAAGTTCTACAAGCCAAAGCAGATCGTCGACCTCGCCACGCTGACCGGCGCCGTCGTCACCGCCCTGGGCCACGAGGTCGCCGGCATCATGGGCAACGACCAGAAGCTGTGCGACGCGCTGATCGCCGCCGGCAAGGCCGCCGACGAGCCGCTGTGGCAGCTGCCGCTGTGGGACTGCCACAAGGAGCAGATGAAGAGCAAGTTCGCCGACCTCGCGAACATCAACGGGCCGCAGTACGGCAACGGCTCGACCGCGGGCGGCGCCTTCCTGTCGTACTTCGCCGGCGACACGCCGTGGGTGCACCTCGACATCGCCGGCACCGCCTACGGTGGGCTGAGCAAGGACTACTACAAGAGCGGTGCGGCCGGCACCGCGGTGCGCACGCTGCTGCACTGGGTCGCGACGCTGTGAGCCGCTGACCCGGGTTCCCTCTCCTCCGAGCGATTGCCATGGCCGACCCCATCGTCCCGACCAAACCCCGCATCGTGCGACGCGCCCACGTCGCCTCGTTCGAGCACTACCAGCGCCTGTACGCCGAGTCGCTGCAGGACACGGCCGGGTTCTGGCGCCGGCAGGCGCAGCGCGTGCACTGGTTCCACCCGTTCGAGCGCGCGTTCGAACAGGACTTCGCGCGCGCCGAGGTCGGTTGGTTCCTCGGCGGCAAGCTGAACGCGAGCTTCAACTGCATCGACCGCCATCTGGTCGAG
>CAMAUH010000270.1 GCA_945861365.1 Candidatus Kuenenia stuttgartensis | reverse complement strand
TCTTCACCCCGTGGTGAACCTCGAACCGTTCACGCAAGCCACGCAGGATCGAGATCGTGTCCTCGACGCTCGGCTGTTCGACCAACACCGGCTGGAAGCGCCGCTCGAGCGCCGCATCCTTCTCGATGTACTTGCGGTACTCGTCCAGGGTGGTGGCACCGATGCAGTGCAGTTCGCCGCGCGCGAGCATCGGCTTCAGCATGTTGCCAGCATCCATCGCGCCCTCGGCCTTGCCGGCGCCGACGATCGTGTGCAATTCGTCGATGAAGAGCAGGATGCGGCCATCGCTGTTCTTGACCTCGGTGAGCACCGCCTTGAGGCGCTCTTCGAACTCGCCGCGGTACTTGGCACCAGCGATGAGGCTGCCCATGTCGAGCGCGAACACGGTCTTGTCGCGCAGGCCTTCCGGCACGTCCCCGCGCACGATGCGCTGTGCTAGCCCCTCGGCGATGGCGGTCTTGCCGACGCCCGGCTCACCGATCAGCACGGGGTTGTTCTTGGTCTTGCGCGACAGGATGCGGATCACGCGCCGGATCTCCTCATCGCGGCCGATCACGGGATCCAGCTTGCCCGCCTTCGCCATCTTCACGAGGTCGCGCCCATAGCGCTCGAGCGCCTCGTAGGTCGCTTCAGGGGTCGCGCTCTGCACCCGCTGGTTGCCACGCACTTCCTTGAGCGCATTGAGGAACCGCCCCTCGTCGATGCCGAGCTTGCGGAACACCTCACGAAGACCGTTCTTCGCGTGTTGCAGCAGGGCCAGGAACAGGTGCTCGACGGAGACGTACTCGTCGCGCATCTGCTGCGCCTGCGCTTCCGCTGCAGTCAGCGTCTGGGCAAGTTCCTGGGTCAGGAAGATCTTCTCGGCCGAGTAACCAGGACCGGTCACCTTCGGCGCCTTCTGGAGCTCATGCTCGACGGCCGCCGTCAGCACCTCGGGCAGGACCTCCATGCGCTGCAGCAGCCGGCGCACCAAACTGTCGTTCGGCTCCACCAAGGCCAGCAGCAGGTGCTTCCCGTCGACCTGCTGATGCCCGTAGGCAACGGCCTTGGTCTGGGCGAGCTGCAGGGCCTCTTGCGACTTCTGGGTGAACTTCTGGATGTCCATTCGAGCTCCTGGGGTTTGCGGTCTTCGGGAGCGCTCATGGCAGACGGCGTGCCGGCCCCAACGATTCCATAAGCACATTCATTGTATGCGCTTAGGATGAATTACCCCTACGCCATCACAGGCGGCGCGGCGCCATTTTGGCACCGTCGTGGCGAAACGCGCCGAATTGGCAGCAAGCCGGGTGGCGCAACCCTCGCCGCGCCAGGGCCGCGGCTGACCTAGACCCGGATCTCGCTCGACAGGCCTTCGCCGCTCGAACCAGCAGCCAACCGGGGGCTGACTTCATCCCGCAGGAACGCATCCACCTGCTCCGCGGAACGACCGACGAACCGTCGGCTATCCAACAGGCTTGGCAGCGTGTCCTTGATCCGCGCGAACGCTGGGTCGCCAGCGATCAGTTCCAACAGCGGATTGTCGCGACCCTCCGCCTTCACCGCATACGCGGCCGCACGGCTGTGCACACGAACGCGCTCGTGCAGGTCCTGACGATCCCCGCCAGCTGCAACGCCCGCCATCAGGATCTCCTCGGTGGCCAGGAAGGGGAGCTGCTCCTTCAGCTTCTTGTCGATGACCTTGGGGTAGACGACCAGGCCCTTCGCCACGTTCTCGACCAGCATCAGGATGCCGTCGATGGCCAGGAACGACTCCGGCAAGGCAATGCGTCGCACGGCACTGTCGTCGAGGGTGCGCTCCAGCCACTGCGTCGCAGCGGTGTGGGCACTGGTCGTGGCGGTCTCAATGACGTAGCGGGCGAGCGAGCAGACGCGCTCGCTGCGCATCGGGTTCTTCTTGTAAGCCATCGCCGAGCTGCCGATCTGCTTGCTCTCGCTGGGCTCTTCGATCTCACCCTCGTGGGAAAGCAGCCGGATGTCGGTGGCAAACTTGCTGGCTGACTGCGCGATGGCCGACAGAACCTGGTGGATCGTCCAATCGATCTTCCGGGTGTACGTCTGGCCGCTGACCGCGACCGACTTCGCGAACCCCATCGCAGCGGTGACCCTGCGGTCGAGCTCCTCCACCTTGGCATGGTCGCCAGCAGCGAGGGTGAGGAATGTCGCCTGCGTGCCAGTGGTTCCCTTGACGCCTCGGAAGGGCAGCCAGGCACAGATGCGGCGCACCTCGTCCAGGTCGAACGCGAAATCCTGCGCCCACAGGCAGGCACGCTTGCCGACGGTCACTGGCTGCGCCACCTGGAAGTGCGTGTAGCCAAGACACGGCTGAGCCCGCCACTGCTGAGCGAACCCTGCCAGGCTACCCAGGACCGCCACCAGCCTCTGCTCGAGCACCCGCAGCGCCCGTCGGTACTGCATCAAGTCGCCGTTGTCGGTGACGAAACAACTGGTCGCACCGAGATGGATCACCGGACGAGCCCGTGGGCACAGGTCGCCGTAGTGATGCACGTGCGCCATCACGTCGTGGCGCAACTCCTTCTCATACTTCGCGACACGGTCCCAATCGAACTCGTCCCGATGCGCGACCAGTTCGTCGACCTGCTCCTTGCTGACCGGGAAGCCGAGCTCGTGCTCCGCACGGGCCAGCGCGATCCACAGGTCCCGCCAGGCCCCGTGCCGCGCCCGCGGCGAAAAGAGGCGAGCCATCTCCTGGCTCGCGTAGCGCTCGATGAGCGGATGGTCGAACCGTTCGCCGCGTTCCATGCCGGCCTCTCTAGCCGGCGGGCCATCTGCGCGCCACGTTCAGCCGCCTAGCAGGAGACCCAGACCTGGCGGCAACGGGTCTCCCAGCGCGCCGGCACCCAGACCTGCCGGCAACCACCGGCATCGATGATGCCCCAGTGACGGTGGCCGCAACGATCGGTGATCCAGCCGTAGGTTGGGGGCACGTGCTGCTCCTGCCAGTAGCCAGGCACCAGCACCTGCTCCCGAACCGTCTCCCAGTGACCGCGCGGCGCAGGCTGGCAGCGCGGAATCGGCTGGCACCGCGGGGCCGGGTGACAGGCCGGCGCCGGCGCAACATGCACGACCGGCGGGCAGTGCATGGCGTGGCTGGCACGAGCCACCGAGACCGCACCATGCAGGAACCGGCCGAACCTGGACTGGGTCGAACCCTGCGCAGGCACCGAGACGACGACACCGAGGAGAGCAACCACACCGAACATGGGGAATCGCTTCATGACGACCGTGCATGAGCAAGAACGGGGCCAGTCCCAAACTTGTGGAAATGCACGACTTGCGACGACCATGCGCGGCGCAAACACCTGCGATGTGGATCACCGGCGAGAGCGGTGTATCGCTAGCGTTTCACCAGGGGCCCCAGGTCGCCAAACAGACCGAGGCCACAGCCGCAATTGCGGCGCTGAGAACTGCATGGCGCGCTCGCTTGTCACGGACCAGGCGCCACTGCAGCAGGGCAATCGCAAGCCCAGCCCCTGCGCTGTCGCTGAGCAGATCGGCTACCGAGCAGGAACGGCCCGGCACATGACGCTGATGCAGCTCATCCACCAAGCCGTAGAGGATGGCACACCCCAATGCAGCGACGGGCGCCAGGGGCCCACATCGCAGAGTGGGCTGCAGTAGCCACCCGGTTGCAGCTACCACGCCGAACGCGAGAACGTGCGCTCCGTTGTGGAAGAACGCCCGCGTGACGTTCTCGCCGTGTGCATCACGAGGCCCGGAGGAAGACCACCACAGTCCCGTGAGGCACGCGGCCATGGCCGCCGCCCGCACAAGCCACGGCAACCGCCAAACGGCGGTCAGCAACCGGTCCGCCAGGAAACCAACCCGCCGGGAGACAGGGTCGCTCACTGGCGCGCGATATGCCCGACAAGGCAGAGCCCACCCGCTGGAGCAACCTCAGCGCGCAACTCCTCCAAGTAGACAGACAACAGGAACAGCCCGCGCCCCCTTTCACTCTCCAGGGAAGGCATGCCATTGGCCGTGTCGGCGATGGAAGCGGCCAACTCCGCGACCACGTCATTCGGCGTCTCAGGATCGAAGAACTCGATGCGCAAACGGTCCCCGACGCTGGCGATCTGCACGGCCAGATCCAACCCACGCCGGCGGTAGGCAGACCCATGCTCGATCGCGTTGTTGACGATCTCGTCGACGACGAGAGCCAAGTTGTCACCGACCTTGTCGGCCGCTCCGAACTCGGTGGCCAGACGCCGCACTTCTTCGCGCAGTTTCCGGAGGATGCCCGATCGAGGAGCGAACGTGAGTCGGCGCTTGGTCACGACACGCCCTCGACCAGTAGCGACAGGTCCGCAGCCGGAGCCGAATGGGTCAAGGCACCAATGGAGATCCGATCGACCCCCGTCTCAGCGAACGCGCGAACACTCGCAAGATCGACGCCACCGGAGGCTTCCGTCAGGACCGACCGCCCCATTTCGCGAGCAGCAGCGCGAACGGCGGCAACTGCGGCTCGCAGGGTGGCTCCAGGGGCGAAGTTGTCAAGCAACACGACTGCTGCACCACCACGCACGGCGGCTACTGCCTCGTCGATGGAGCGGGCTTCCGCCACGACGGGGCGATCCTGTTCTTGCACGCACTTGCGCACGACCTCTTCATAGCTGATCGGGCGCGCGAAGCCGAAGTGGTTCTCCTTCAAGAGGACCTGATCGAACAACCCGAAGCGGTGGTTTTGGCCGCCGCCCGCCACCACGGCGGCCTTCTCGAGAAGCCGCAAGCCAGGGGTGGTCTTGCGCGTGTCCAGGATGCCTGCTCCGGTGCCAGCCACCGCCTCGACGAACGCCCGCGTGAGCGTCGCCACACCGGACAGCCGCTGCACGAAGTTCAGCGCCGTGCGCTCGGCAGCCAGTAGCGCCCGCATGTCGCCCTCCACCACCAACACCAGATCGCCGCGGTCAAAGGGCTCGCCATCGCGCTTCCGCAGCTCACAGTGGGCCTGGCGGTCAAGCGCCTGGAAGGCGGCAACGGCGCAGGCACTCCCAGCGAGGACCCCTTTCGACTTCGCCACCAGGCGCGCCCGTCCCCGGCGCCCGGCAGGCAAGGTGATGCGGCTGGTGACGTCAGCGTCCACGCCAGCAGTCTCCCCACCGAGATCCTCCGCCAGCGCTCGGCGTACGCACTCCAGCAAGCTCGTGGCGATCACGTCCATTGGGCTGGGCCAGCCTATCCGAAACCCGCGGAGGCACGAAGTCCCGAAGGCCGCGCTTCGCTTGGCCTTCGCCCGGGTCAGCGAGCCGAACCGGTTGCCCCCGGTTGCCCACTGAAGAGGAACGGCTGAACCGACCGCACGACCCCCGGACCGATCCCATCGACCCTCTCGAGATCCTCGGCAACGGTGAATGGACCATTGCGAACGCGATCCAGCACGACCTGCTCTGCCCTGAGGGGCCCGAACCCGGGGAGAACGCGCAACTCGGCAGCGGAAGCCCGATTGATGTCCACGCGGTAGGGAGCGACGACAACCGGGTCCGCCATGGCCGGGCCGATCAACGCCTTGGCGAACGCGCGAATCGCCAGCCCGATCGTCAGCAGGGCCCAGGCCAGCAGCAGGTAACGGCGGCCGCCTACCAACGACGGATCTGGGCCAGCATGCGCGCCTCGATCCCGGTCTCGCCCCCCAGGGATCCCGTTTCGAGTTGTCGGTTGAGAGTCCGGAAGAGGTCCACCACTGCTCTGGTCGTCGCGCATTCGGGCATGCTTCGAAGCAGAGGGGGCTGTCCGAGCCGACGTTGCGTCACGGCCGGATCCTCTGGCACTTCGCCCAGGTAATGGATCGGGCACCCGGCAAAACGACGGGAAACTTCCGCAAGGCGATCGAAAGTCGCCCTTCCCAGACCAGATTGCCCCACCCGGTTCACGGCCAGGTGGATCTTCGGCTTGGCGCCTTGCCGCGCCACACACTTGATCAGAGCGTAGGCATCGGTGAGCGCCGCGATCTCGGGGTTGGTGACGATGACCACATGCTGAGCCGACAGCACGGTGATCAACGATTGGGGAGCCAGCCCGGCAGCGCAGTCGAGCAACACCACATCGTGCGTCGCGGCGATCCAATGCAGAGCCCGCGCCAGGATCTGCATGTGGCGAGCGTCCAGCTCGGCCAGGCTCGCGATGCCGGACCCTCCCGCGACCAGGTTCGGACCGTACGGCGTAGGAGTCAGCACCTGCTGGACCCCGACCCGCCCCTCCAGCAAGTGCTGCAGGGAGTAGCGGGGATTCACACCGAACAACAGGTGCGC
>CAMAUH010000269.1 GCA_945861365.1 Candidatus Kuenenia stuttgartensis | reverse complement strand
GACGAGTTCCGCGATGCGGCCGGGCTGGCCGCGTTCCGCGCCGACTTCCTGCGCCACCTGGCCGGCGCGCGCGAGGTGCCGCTGTTCGTCGATCTGGCGGCGACGATCCGCGACTGCGCGTTGGAGACATCGCTGTTCACCGACCTGCTCGATGCGTTCGCGCAGGACTGCGTGGTGACGCGCTACGACCTGCCGCAGTTGTTCGACTACTGCCGCCGTTCCGCCGATCCGATCGGCCGCCTCGTGCTGCGCGTGTCCGGCTACCGCGACGCCAACCTCGATCGCTGGTCGGATCGCATCTGCACGGCGCTGCAGCTGCTGAACCACCTGCAGGATCTCGGCGAGGACCTGCGCGAACGCGACCGCATCTACTTCCCGCGCGAGGACCTCGTGCGCTTCCACGTCGACGAGGCGGCGCTGCGGGCCGGGACCGCGGACCAGCACGTGCGTGCGCTGGTGCGCCACTGGGCCGCGAAGCTGGCGATCGACTTCGCCGCTGGCTGGCCGCTGGTCGACGCCGTGCGCGGCCGGTTGCGCTGGGAACTGCGCGCGATCCTGCGCGGCGCTGCCGCGGTGCTCGCCCGCATCGAAGCCGTCGATGGCGACGTGCTCGGCGGCCGCGTGCACCTGACGAAGTTCGAGCGCGTGCGCACGGTGTTCGGCGGCCTGCTGCTGCGCACGCCGCCGCGCTTCCACGCGGAGCCGGCATGAACGCGCTCGCCGAGCCGGTCGGGTCGCAGCTGTCGCCCGCGGATGTCACCGCGCGTTCGGGCTCCAACTTCCTGGCTGGCTTCCTGTGCATGAACCCGGCGCGGCGCGAGGGCATGACGGCGCTGTACGCGTTCTGCCGCGTCGCCGACGACGCCGTCGACGAGGCGCCCGACGTGCAGACCGGCGAACGGCACCTCGCGTTCTGGCGCGCCGAGCTGGCGGCGGCGGCGGCGGGGCGCGCGCGCACGGCGGTCGGGCAAGCGGTCCAGGCGGCGATGCAGCGCTTCGGCGTGCGCCATGCGCCGCTCGACGAGTTGCTGGACGGCATGGCGATGGACCTGCAGCCGCGGCCGTTCGCCGACGAGCAGCAACTGCATCTCTACTGCCATCGCGTCGCGTCGGCGGTCGGCCTCGCCTGCCTGCCGGTGTTCGGCGCCGACAGCGAAGGGGCGCGCACGTTCGCGCTGGCGCTCGGCCAGGCGCTGCAGCACACCAACATCCTGCGCGATCTGCGCGAGGACGCGCTCGAAGGGCGCTGCTACGTGCCGGAGCCGTGGCTGGCCGCGGACGGCGTGCTGCGCGAGTGGCTGCGCGGCGACGGTCCGGCGACCGCGTATGCGCCCGGCGGGCCGGTGGCGAAGCTGGGCGCGCGGCTGGCGCACAAGGCGCGGCGCGAGTTCGCCGACGCACGCGCGGCGCTGGCGGCGCTGCCGTTCGCCGAACGGCGCGCGCTGGTGCCCGCGCGCATCATGGGCGCGGTCTACGCGGCGTTGCTGACGCGGCTCGAACGGCGCGGCGGCGAGCTGCGCGCGCCGCGCGTGCGTCTGGCCAAGGCGCACAAGCTGTGGCTCGCGCTGGCGGTGTGGCTCGGAGTGCACGCGTGAGCGGCGGGCGCGTGTTCGTGCTCGGCGGCGGCGTCGCCGGGTTGTCCGCCGCGTTCGGGCTCGCCGAACGGGGCCATGCGGTGACGTTGCTCGAGTCGCGGCAGTGGCTCGGCGGCCGCGCGTTCACATCGTTCGATCGCGTCAGTGGCCGTTGGCTGGACAACGGGCCGCACGTGATGCTCGGCTGCTACCGCGCGATGCGCGTGCTGCTGCGGCGACTCGGCACCGAGGGCGGGTTCCAGCAGGATGCGAGCCTGCGGCTCGGCTTCCGGCTCGCGAATGGCGAACGCGCGGCGCTGCAGCTCGGTCGCTTGCCGGTGCCGCTGGCGATGCCGGTGGCGCTGTTCGGTTTGCCGATGCCGTTCGGCGCGCGCCTGCGCGGGCTGCTCGGCATGGGCGCCGTGCTGCGCGGCACGCGGCCGGAATGGTCGCTCGCCGATTGGTTCGCGGCGCGCGGCCAACGCGGCGAGCCGGCGGCGTTCCTGTGGCGGCCGCTGTGCCGCGCGATCATGAACTGCGATCCCGAGGAAGCGTGCGCGGCCGACTTCCTCGCGACGCTGCGCGAAGCGTTCCTCGGCTCGGCGGCGCGCGCGGCGTTCTGGGTGCCGAAGCGTTCGTGGCGCGAACTGGTCGGCGAACCGGCGGTGCCGGCGTTGGCGAAGGCGGGCGTCACGGTGCGCCTGGGCGCGCGGGTGACGGCGCTGGTGCGGTGCGGTGGCGTGGTCGAGGCGCTCGGGCTAGGCGATGGCGAACGCATCGAGCTCGGGGCCGCGGATCGCGTGGTGTCGGCGCTGCCGTGGTTCGCGCTGGCGCCGCTGCTCGGCAACACCCCGCAGCAGCCGATCGGCCCGCATCATCTGCGTTCGGCGCCGATCGTGACGGCGTACGTGACGCTCGCTGCGAGCGCGCCGCCGCTGGTCGACGACGGCCCCGTGGTCGGCATGGTCGGCGGCTCGCCGTTCGACTTCCTGCTGCGCACGCCCGGCGGCGACCCGCGGCAGGTGGCGCTGCTGGCAGGCGGCGAACGTTCGTTCGACGGGCAGGCGGTCGACGTGATCGCGCAGCGGGCGCTGGCGCAAATGCAGCGCTACGTGCCCGAAGCGGTGCTCGCGGGCGCGTCGGTGCGCGTGCGCAAGGAACAGCACGCGACGTTCGTGCCCGATCGCGACAGCGGGTTCCACCGACCCGAGCCGGGGCCCTTCGCGCCGACGCAGCCCGGCAACCTGTGGCTGTGCGGCGATTGGACCGCGACCGGCTTCCCCGCCACGCTCGAAGGTGCGGCGCGCTCCGCCGAGGCGATGCTGCGCGCGTGGGATGCGAAGGCGCGCTGACGCACCGCCACATGGGCCAACTCAGCCCAGCGCTTCGTCGATCAGCGTCACGATGCGCTCGAGCAAGCCGCGCAGACGGCGCCGTTCCGCATCGAGGTCCTTCACCACCGCGACCAGCTGCTCGAGGTTGCGCACTTCCTCGAGGTGCTTCGTGAAGCGATCCGCCGCGACCGACTCGACCTGCCGCAGCACCATCGGCGCCGCGGGCTTCTTCGCCTCGGCAGCGGCGACTGCGGCCTTGCCCGTGCCGCGCGGCTTGACCGGCACGAGGCCGAGCACGGCCTTGGCGCGGCCGTACATGATCGGCGCGATCTTGAAGCCCATCGCATCGCAGCGCTGCTTCAACTCGCCGTAGTTCAGCGTGCCGTCCTTGCGCAGCTCGGCGACCAGGAAGTCGAACGCGGCCGAGCCCTTGCGGCGCGGGGCCACGATGTCGGTATTGGTCGGCGCCGCTGGTGCTGCGGCGGGGACGTCGTCTGCGACCTCGTCGGCATCGTCCTGCGCGGTGGTGGTGGGCAGCGGCTCGGGGCCACGCGAGGCGGACGTGATCCGGCTCGTCGTCGTCGTCTGCACCGGGGCCGGGCGGTCCTTCATGGGCGGCAGGCCGAGATGGCGGCGGGCGCGGCCATATTGGATCGGGGCCATCGATACCCCTGCTTCATTCGCCAATGCGCGCAATGCCGCATAGTCGAGGTCCGGATTCTCTTGCAGACGGGCAATGGCGAATGCTTCGCCGGACATACGGGTGGAGCCGGACATGATCATCGTGGGTGGGTGGGAAGTTGCGGGGGCAAACAGCAAAGCCGCACCGCGAGCGCGCGCAAGGACGATTTCATTCCACGTGGATGTGCCTGCCGCCATTCTCCGCGGCCATCTTGCCGAGGAACTCGACGTCATTCTGCTGGCCGAACGTGATGCAGTTGATAGCGATCTTGCGCAGGTTGTTGGTTTCGCGAACGCGGCGCCGGATCTCGTCCTTGTCGGTGCAGGCGCCTGCGGTCGGTGCGCCGTCACTGATGACATACAGCGTGTCGAAGCCGGCCGCATAGTACTTGTCGTGCAAGCCGCGCCCGCCGAAGTCGAGCGCGCGCTCGAGGGCGTCGTGCAGATTGGTCGGACCGGCCGGGCGCAGGCTGTCGAGGAACGTGCCGAGCAGGTCGTCGCGCGCCTCGTCGTTCATCTTCACCAGCGTCGGCCGGTTGTTCTCCGAGCGCCAGATGCGCACTTCGTCGCTGAACACCACGATGTTGACCAGGGCGCCGTCGGGCAGCGACATGATCAGCTTCTTCAGCTCGGCGGTCACCAGCGCGGCCTTCGTCATCGTCTGGCCAGGCCGGGCGCTGGTGGTCGCGTTCTGCAGCGTGATGGGTTCCTGCATCGAGCCGCTGAAGTCGACGACGAAGAGCACGCGGTCGGACTCGATCTCGAGGTCGAAGAACTTCTCGTAGCGATCGGCTTTCGGCTTCGCTTCGCCGGGCTTGGTGGCCGGCCGCACCGTGAACGTCGGCCCTTCCTTGGCCCAGAAGTCCTTCCATGGCGCGACGGAGCCGCGCGTGACGTTCTGGCCGGTGAGGCCTTCCAGCAGCTTGTGCAGCCGCAGGTCCATCGCCCACGGGTCCTTCTTGCGCGCCAGCTCCGCTTCGAGGCCGCGGATGATCGCGGGGATAGCGATCTTGCACTTCTGGATCGCCAGCGCGTACGCGGCGGCGCTGCGCACCTGCCAGATCGTGTCGCGCACGAGCAGTTCCTCGAGCTTGCCGTCGGCGTTGTCGCGGATGGCGATCGTGGCCGCGTCGGGCTGCTTGCCGAGCGTTTCGTCGACATGCGGCTGCAGCGCAGCGCCGATCGCGTTGCAGGCGGCGATGCGCACGTTGGGTTCGGTGTCGCGCAGCAGTTCGACCAGCGTCGGCACCAGGTCGATGGTCGGCTCCTTCGCCATCGCGTTGACCGCCTGCACGCGCAGTTCGGTCGGCATCGCGCGGCACGCGCGCATCAGCTCGAGCTGGGCTTCGACCTTCGGGTGGCCGCCGAGCACGCGCAGCACCGCGGCGGCGTTCTGCTGGTCCTGGTTCTTCGTCGCGGCGCGGATGCCCGGGGCGCTGAGCATGCCGAGCAGCCACGGCAGGATGCCGTCGCCGTCCATCGTGCGCAGGTGCTTGCAGGCGAGGGCGTGCACGCGCCACGGTTGCAGTTCGCGGTAGAAGTCGATCAGGGCCGTCGACGACGAGGCGCCGTTCGGCTTCGGATCGATGCTGGCGGCTTCGAACAGCGCCTTGGCGACGTCGATGCGGTTCCACTTGGCGACCTTCGCCATGCGCTCGTCGAGCGACGCGAGCGCCGCCTCGTCGAGCTTGTCCTCCTTCAGCAGCCGGAACGCGCCGGTCTTGTATTCCTTCAGCCAGTCGCGGAAGGCCGCGATGTCGGCGCCGCGCGCGGCGGCCTCGGGATCCTCCGGTTCCTTGCCGGGCTTCTTCGGCTGCTGCGCTGCGGCCGTGAGCGTGAACGCGAGGAGGGCGATCGGGAGGCGAAGGGCCGCGAACATCCGGCCACGCATACGGCCATCGCCCGCGCGCGGGAAGGGGCTCGACTGCCCGGCAGCCGGCGGCGGTGAGGAGCCGCGCAAAAACGCGAAGGGCCCGCACCTCGGCGAGGTACGGGCCCTTCGGCGTGCGGACGAGCCAGCTCGCCGGGCGAGCGGCTCGTGTCGCTGCGGCGGATCAGAACGAGTTCAGCGTGTGCGCGATCGCGTTGCTGGTCACCAGGCCGAAGGCGTTCTGGCCGTTCGGCAGGCTGTTCGGCGTGATCAGACCCACCGACTGCGAGAACAGCTGGAAGCCGGCCGGGCCGCTGGCGGGCACCGTGATGGTGTTGGTCTGCGACGGCGTGAAGCCGACCAGCGTGGTGGTCAGGTCCA
The DNA here is from genome assembly GCA_945861365.1 of Candidatus Kuenenia stuttgartensis. Taxonomy (GTDB): domain Bacteria; phylum Planctomycetota; class UBA1135; order UBA1135; family UBA2386; genus UBA2386. The sequence continues at coordinate 440 of CAMAUH010000269.1, read as the reverse complement.
GGCTGGTCACGTAGGCGCTGCAGCCCGGCGCGCCGATGAAGCCGAGGTCGACGCCCGGGTTCTGGCCGAGGCTCAGGATGTGCATGCCGATGTAGATGCCCGAGCCGGCGGCGAACTCGGGGATGTTCGAGGTCGTGTAGGTGACCGAGGTGCCGTAGACCAGCGGGGCCGAGGCGGTGAGGTCCAACGGCAGCACGAAGTTGTGCGTGTTGGTCAGCGGGGCGGCCGACAGGATCTGGGTGCCGCCGTCGGTGATCGGGCCGAGGCCGCGCACGCCGACGAGGTGGCTGCTACCGAACGTCGAGGTGGCGTTGCTGTCGATCGTCAGCCAGACCCACGTCACGTTGCCGCTGTTGAGGTCGAACTGGCACTGCAGCGTGCTGCGGTTGGCGACCGACGGGCTCGCGTAGTTCTCGACGTCATCGTAGGTGATGTAGAGC
>CAMAUH010000268.1 GCA_945861365.1 Candidatus Kuenenia stuttgartensis | reverse complement strand
CGCGAGAACTGGCCGCGATAGAGGCTCTGCAGGATCGGCGTGGCTGCTGCCGTCGCCGTGCCCAGGGCGGGCACCAACGCGCTACCGGGACCACCCGTCCCCAGATTCTGGCCCGCGTAGGCATGGCCTGCCGGCAGGACCACATCCTGGCCGCGACTGCCATCGGTCAGGAAGCCGCCGAGCGGATTCGGGATCGGGCCGGCACTCTGGCACTTGTCAGCGCCCTTGCCACCCGCACCACCACCGGGGCCACCGAGGCTGCCGGGCTGGCCAGCGCGGGCCGTGATCGTGCCGCTGCGCGCATTGAAGTTGGACACCCGCTGCCCCGCCGCCAGACCAGCCGAGGGGATACCGAACGGCAGGTCCGTACCGTTGACCTGGATGATGCCGCGGATGTCGGCCTGGCCGCGCACGTAGATCTGCGGCGCCACCGCGCCGGTGAACCGCAGCGTGGTGCCTTCCGGCAGCACGAAGTCGGTGAAGAAGAACTTGCCGTCGGTGACCGTGAAGGCCTGGCCGCTCGGGGTATTGGTCGCCGGGATCAGGAAGCTGTCCGTGTTCCACTGGAAGACGTTGCCACCGAGGCCGACGCCCAGCGCCGCACTGAAGGAACCGTGACGACCATCGCCGCCCAGCAGGCCAGGCCGCGCGCCACCACTCCAGGTGCCGCCCGAAACCAACGCGTTCTGCCGCTGCCCGTTGACGAAGGCCTCGACGATGTTGATCGGCGACGGCGAACCGGCGACCGTCGTGAACTCGAACTGGTCCGGAACGGCAGGGCGGCCGGACAGGTCGCGCAACTCGGCCGTCACGTAGACCGTGACGCAAGAGAGGCCAGGCAACTGCACCGGCGGCTGGTAGGTGACCACGGTCACCTCGCGCGAACCGACCGTCTCGGTCGACAGCTGCGCCAGGCCTTCCAACGCGACGCCATCCGCATCGCGGTCACAACTGCCGTCGGGCCGCGTGCCTCGCAGCACGACGCGCACCGGCGAAGCCACCGACAACGGGCTCTGCAATGCCGTCGTGTCGATCAGTTCGGAGAACTGCAGCACGATCGTCGGATTGCGCGGAGCGGTGTTGCTGCCGGCGAGCGGGCTGATCAGGGTCGCCCGCGGCGGCTGCTGGTCCTCGTCGCTGACGCCACGCGAAGCCACGACCGTGCAGGTCAGGTCCTGCTTCAGCCCGGATCCGCTCATGCCACGCACGCCGAACGCGCTGCTGGCGCCACCGGCCAGCGTGATGATGTAGCTCTCGTTGCGAAGGAAGCCGAAGGTGCTGACACCGTTGACGGTGCTGACACGCGGCACGAACGTCACCACCGAATCGCCTTCCGAGAACTCGAAGAAGCCATCCGGCGTCACGCCGGTCGCCGTCCGGATCGAGATGCTGCCGGCGTTCACCGACGAGCGATCGACGGCATCCGAGAAGCGGAAGCGCAAGCGCTGGTTCTCGGCGATCTCGGTGACCGAGCAACCGGCCTGCGAACAGCCGAGGTCACAGCTGATGATGCAGAACGCTTCGCCGTTGATGCAGCGGATGCGCACCGACGAGGTCGTATCGGACGAGCCGCCTGAGCAGCCGCCGACCGCGAACAGCACGAGGCCGGCGAGAAGCGAAGAAGGAAGGGCGTTGCGCATGGGGATCGGAAGGGCCGAATCGAGTCCGGTTGTGCAGTGGGCTGTGGGCGGAGATCAGACGCGGTAGACGACGACGACCTTTTCGATGACGACGTTGGTCGCCACCGCGCGGTCGAGCAACAGGATGAAGCGGAACCCGTTGAACGCGTCGGACGCGATGCCGGTCTGCGTCGAGCTGGTGCGGACCGAGGTGCGCCACGGGCCGACGTTCAGCGGCAGGCCGGTCGCCAGGTCCAGGTTCACCGACTGGAACAGCGCCCGCACCGGGGCGCCGACCTGGGCCGGCGTGGTGGACACTGCGGGATCGTCGCTGAACACGACCGGCAGACCGCCCATCGTCGCGTGGATCTCGTAGCGCGCGTAGTCCGGCCCGAAGATCAGTCCCGTGGAGTAGTTCTTCGACCGGCAGACCGCCAAGTCATCGGTATCCGTCAAGGCACCGACGTTCTGAGCCGTGGCGGCTGGCTGCAGCGCCACGAACTGGGTCGGTGCTGGAGCGGTCGGCAGCTCGAGGCGTCCGTAACCCGGCGCACCATTGCCGCCGGCGATCTTGAAGCGCCCGCCAGTCGGCGGGGTCGCCAGCGAAGCCTGGCGATCGAACTGTCCACCCAGGCCACCACGCACGTCGACCAGCCCGGAGATGTCCACGGTGCGGGCGGACTGCAGCAGGATCGAGCCACCCGAACCACCACCACCCGGCGAAGGCTGCGGCGACGTCGTCGAGGTGCCCGTGTTGTTGGCCGCGTTTCCACCGCGCGCCAGCAGGCGCCCGGTCGGCGCCACGCGCAGCGAACCACCGGCACGCAACGCCATCGCACCACCACCACCACCACCGCTGCCCGGCGCGTAGGCGCGCGAGCTGCTCAGGAACAGCGACAGGCAGGGGCTGGCTGCCGCTCCACCGCCACCCGCACCACCGACGAGGAAGTGCTGCGAGCTGCGCGAGAAGCCGCTCGCGGCAGGGAAGGGGAACAGGGTCAGGGCATTGCTGGTTGCGGTGACCGGCCCCATCACGTCCAAGCGAGGCACGGTCGCCGTCGCCGGATTGGAATGGCTGTTCCACATGTGGCCGACGAAGCCGAGGCCCGTGATCGCGTCCGGCGTCACGCGCGCGAGGCTGCCGGGCAGCAGGAAGCCACCGCCACCACCACCAGCCGACGCCGAGAGGCACGGCCAGGTGAACGACGTCGACGTTGCGCCGACGCCGTACTGCAGATCCACGAAGTTGCCCGAGGCCGGCTGCACGGTCGAACCACGGCCACCGGTACCGGTGACGGTGCTGAAGTAGCCGTGCCCGGCGAGCAACCGCGCGTCCTGGCCAGGCTGCCCCTGGTTCGTCGGTTGGGCACCGGGGAAGGTCGACACGATGCGGTCGCCACCGCGGCCACCGCTACCACCGAAGATGCCACCGACACCACCCGGCTGGCCCGGTGCAGGGGTGCTCGCGGTGGGCGTGAAGCTCGGCGGCAGCGCGATCGAATCACCCGAAGCGAACAGGTCGCCCTGCACGTCCAACCGGCCGGCCACCGAGATCACCGGCGCGTTGGTGCCGGTGAAGACGATGCGCACATCCGCGGGCACGACCATCGTCGAGAAGAAGAACTTGCCGTCGGTAACCACCTGCGCGCTGCCCGTGGTCGAGTTCGCCGCGGGAATGAGCGTGTTGTCGCAGTTGAGGTTGAAGATGCGCTTGCTGCCTTCGGCAACCGAGGTGGTCGTGGTGGTGTCGAAGCACAGGCTCGTGCTGAATGGGCCATGCCGGCCGTCGCCACCGATCTGCGAGAACGCCACGACACCGCCAATCCATTCGGCGCCGGAGGCGTCGACGTCCAACTGGTCCCCGTTGTCGAACTCCTCGGTGATCGTCCGCTCGACCTGCGCCACGACCGCGGTGCGGAAGCTGAAGGTCTGCGGCTGCGCCGGCTTGCCCGAAAGATCGGTCACGCCATTGGTGACGTTGACCTCGACGCAGATGTTGCCCGGCAACTGCTGGCTCGGGAGGAAAGTCAGGATCGACTTGCCGCTACCGGCATCGAAATCGAGCCGCTGCGTGCCATTCAGCACCTGCGGCGCGGAGTTGGGATCACACTCGAATCCACCGGCGGTGGCGGCGCGCGTGCGGCGAACCGAGAAGGTCACCGGACTCTGCGTGCCGCTGACGAACGGCGTCGCGTCGATCAGTTCGTTGAACTCGAGCACGACATCGGTGGCGAGCGGCGCCGCCGTCACGTTCGTCGGCGTGATCATCTCGGCGCGCGGCGGCACGCCGTTGAAGTCGACGATGCCGCGGGTCGACTGCAGCGTGCAGGTCAGCGTCTTCTCGAACGGCAACCCGCCCGTGCTGCGAAGCACCGAGGCCTGGCCTTCGCCACCGAGGATGGTCATCGTGTAGGTCTCGCCCGACGAGAAGCCATAGAACGTCTGGCCACCCGTCACTTCGAGCGACGGCACGAACTCGACCTGGTTGCCGTTGACGAAGAACTCACCCACCGGCTGGTCGCCGGAAGCAGTGCGGAACCGGATCGACGACGGCCCCACGGTTGCCGGATCGACCTGATTGCTGAACTGCAGGATGATGATCTCGTTCTGCGCGATGTCGGTGCGTGAGCAACCGGTCGCCGAGCAACCCAGGTTGCAGCTCTGCAGGCACATCGCCCGCGGCGACCCACCCGTGCAGGAGAAGCTGGCAGAGCCGATCTGGCTGCCGCCGCCTGAGCACCCCGCAAGGCCGCCCAAGACAACGAGTAGTGCGATGTTGTGCAAACTGCGAACGGACATGTCTGCCTCGTATCGAGAAGTTGAGGGCAAAACCTGATAGGGCGCGCGCGGGGACGAACGCACCCGGGAGGGGACCGGGTAGAGGGATGCGAGGGTGGGCAAGGAAACCATACTGCACGCCATGCTGCAAGGTCGCCGTGCTCACGGTCCTCGGCGCTTCCGCGACCGAGTCCCGCTCGCCGTTGACAAGATCCATGCCGGTCCGCTCCCGAGGCCCCACCGACCTGCCGACCCCGGAGGCTGGAATCATCGCCAAGGAGCCACAGCCCCGCAGCGATGGGCGCCTTGGCGCCACCGCGGGTGCGCGACCGCGCGCCGGGCTGCGGAGTGCACTTCGGCACTCGTTCTGTTCGCAATCGAACATGCCGTGACGCAACCTCGGCCCGCCACTAGCTTCGTTGCATGCGCGCCGACCCCGCTCACCCTCCCCGCCTACCCCAATATCTGGCCCTGGCCGGCACCCTGACCGTCGCCGTGCTGGCGACCGCGGTCTGGTTCCTCGACCGCAAGCTGGACGCGCAACAAGAACTGCTGACGACCCAGCAGTCGACGCTGCAGCAGCTGCTGGGTGAGGTCACCCGCTTCCGCGTCGAGCAGGGCGCCAGCGCCAAGGGGCCAGCGGGCCTGCTCGAGAAACTGCGCACCTACGCGGCCCTCGCCGCCAGCTCCCGCACGACCGAGCCGGACTACCGCAGCGCCCGCAAGGAACTGGATGCCATCCTGCTCGCCTTCGAGTCGCTCGGCAGCGATGCCGTGAAGCCGATCCAAGCCCGCCTCGCGGAGCTGCACCCGCAGAAGGACTACGAGGAGATCCGCTGGCTGCTGGAGGCGAACGTGCGCGTCGACAAGCAAGGCGGCACCGAACTGCTGAAGCAGGTGCTGCTGGGCTACAAGCTGCCGGACCCAAAGCTCCGCTGGCACGCCGCCGAGGTCCTGACCAAGCTCGACATCAAGCTGGCCCAGGCGCTGCTGCGCCAGGTCCTGACGATCGAATCGAGCCGCGGCCCCAACCTCGAACGCGCGGGCGCGATCGGCGCCATCATCCCGGATCGGGCCGCCTATGCGGCGACCGGCTTCTCCAACTTCGTCGTGCACTACCTGCGGACGCAGGACCCGCAGACCGACGACACGCTGATGATGGTGATGGGTCGCACGGAACACGACGCCGTCACCATCCAGGAGTGCATCAAGGGCCTCGGCGAGCGCCGCTGCGTGCGCGCGGTCGACGCCATCAAGCGGTGCTACGAGAACCCGCCGCTGCAGCAGGACAACCCGATCTTCTTGAACTACTGCCTCGAAGCGCTGGTGGCGATCCAGGGTGCCGAGGCGAAGGCCTATCTCGAAGCCCAGCTGCCGAAGGCCACCACCGAAACGGTCGCCAAGCGCATCCAGTTCCTGCTGAACAAGATCGCCACCGGCGACCTGGCGCAAAAGACCGCGACCGCCGCACCCGAGAAGGTGAGCCCGCCGTCGGACAAGAAGTGACGCGTCAGGCGGTCAGGAACTCGATCGCGCCGCCGGGCAGGAAGTACAGGATCAGCATCTCGCCGCCCTTCACGGTCGGCACGTGCACCGAACCCTTGCCGTAGACGACCCAGCCCGCCGGGTTGCCGTCGAAGCGCGGCTCACCCTTGGTGGTGAAGCACAGGTCGATCTCGCCATTGCCATGGCGGTGCTTTGGCCCCGGCACGTCCATCAGCACGGCATCGACGCTGAAGCCGAGCAGCTCCTTGGCGACGCGGCCGAACCGGATGCCGCCCTGGGCCTTCGGCAGCAGCCATTCCGAACCGACGTTCGCGATGGCTGCATCGCGGACCTTCTGCACCAGCGGCCCGGTGAACGACACCGCCCGCTCGGCCTTCG
>CAMAUH010000267.1 GCA_945861365.1 Candidatus Kuenenia stuttgartensis | reverse complement strand
GCACCCGATACGGCAGTGACAGCACCCATTGCCGCACCGGCACCTCCGGGATCACCGCGTCGACCAGCCACGCCGCCGTGTCCACCATGCGCGCCGTCCCGCAAGACGGGCAGAACCCGCGGCCCTTGCACGAGAACGCCACCACGTCGTCCTTGCCGCAGTCGTCGCAGTGCACCCGCACCAGCCCGTGCGCCAGCACACCACACTTCAGGAACGCTTCCACCTCGCGCCGGCAGAACCGCGGCACCGTTCGCTCCCCGGCTTCCACGGTGCCCACGAACGTCCGCCACGCCGCCTGCACAGCCTGGTACAGCACCGTGCCCGCCGGCTCCCGCCGTTCCCGCTGCCGCTCGCCATTCCGCACCCCGCATCAGTACCAGCGCACCCGCCGCGGTCGCAGAATCGCGCACATCCCCACCCAGCACGCACTCCCCGCTGCCATCGCGCGCATCAGCACCCCACCCAGTCCGCCCCACGCGCGCGGACCGCGCCGACCCGGCAATTCCACCCGCCCAACACCACCCATCGCCCGCGCCCGAGGCCACACCCATTCGGCTAGGCTTCGCGGCCCATGCTGCCGCCCCGCACCCTGCTCCTCGGCGCACTACTGCTCCCCGGCATCACCGCCGCCGTCCGCGCCCAGCACGAAGGCGTCACGCCGACCCCGCCCGCCGCCAAGATCGACTTCGCGCGCAGCGTCCGCCCGATCCTCGCGCAGCACTGCTACACCTGCCACGGCCCCGACGACAAGCAGCGCAAGGGCGACCTCCGCCTCGACCAGAAGGAACACGCCTTCGCCGCGCGCGACAACGGACCCGCCTTCGTCGCCAACGATCCCGAACACAGCGAAGCCCTGCTGCGCATCCTCAGCAGCGACCCTGACCAGCGCATGCCGCCGCCCGAAGCTGGCGACGCGTTGCCGCCGGCCGCCATCGCGACCCTGCGCGCGTGGATCGAGGCCGGCGCCCCATGGAGCGAACACTGGGCCTTCGTGCCGCCGAAGCGCCCGACGCCACCCACCGTCACCGACACCGCGTGGCCGCTGCACGACGTCGACCGCTTCGTGCTCGCGCGCCTCGAGCGCGAAGGCCTGCGCCCGAGCGCGCCCACTTCGCGCGAGGCGTGGCTGCGGCGCGTCACGTTCGACCTGATCGGCCTGCCGCCGACGCTGGCCGAGCTCGATGCGTTCGTCAAAGACCAGGGCCCCGAAGCGCACGCCAAGGTCGTCGACCGCCTGCTCGCCGATCCGCGCTACGGCGAACGCATGGCGACCGATTGGCTCGACCTCGCCCGCTATGCCGACTCGTCCGGCTACCAGCGCGACACCCCGCGCATCGCGTGGAAGTGGCGCGACTGGGTCATCGATGCGTTCAACGCCGACATGCCGTTCGATCGCTTCACGATCGAGCAGCTGGCGGGCGACCTGCTGCCCAACCCGACGCTGAGCCAGCGCATCGCCACCGGCTTCAACCGCAACCATCCCGTCAACACCGAGGCCGGTGAGGAACTCGACGAGTACCGCAGCGCCTACGTCATCGACCGCGTGCACACGACGGCGACCACGTGGCTCGGCTTGTCGCTCGGCTGCGCGCAGTGCCACGACCACAAGTACGACCCGGTCTCGCAGCGCGACTTCTATCGCTTCTACGACTTCTTCAACCACGTCAAGGAGAAGGACAGCGGCTTCGGCCGCAACCCGAAGCCCGCGATCATCGCTCCCGGCCCCGAGGACGAGCCGCGCGTCGCCGACCTGCAGCGCCGCATCAAGACGCTGAAGCGCCGGCTCGATCGCCCCGATCCGCTGGCCGACGCAGCGCAGATCGACTGGGAACGCGCCACGCGCGCGCGCATCGGTGCGCCGCTGCAGTGGACCACGCTGACGCCGACCGAGCGCATGGCGAAGCACGGCTCGCGCCTCGTGCCGCAGGACGACGGCTCGATCGTCGCCAACGGCCCGCTGCCGGCGCGCGATGTCTACGAACTGGTGTTCGTGCCAGGCAAGCGCACCATCCACGCGCTGCGTCTCGAAGTGCTGCCGGACCCGTCGCTGCCGCACGGTGCTTCGGGCCGCGCCGACGACGGCCGCTTCATCTTGACGAAGTTCGAAGCCCGCCTCGCCAGCGTCGCCGACAGCACCGATCCGCCGCCGATGCCGTTCGTCGTCGCACAGGCCGACGTCGAACAGGATGGCGACGAGGACGAGCACTACCTGACCGCGATCAATCCCGGCTCGATCGCCAGCGCGCTGGGCGGCGAGAGCTTCGGCGGCTTCAGCTTCGGCGGCTGGAGCATCGCCGGCGACGAACGCAAACAACCGCGCGACGCGGTGCTGATCCCGCTCGAACCACTGGTGTGCAACGAGACGACCATCCTGCGCATCACGATGGCGCAGGGCTCGTCGAACAAGTTCAAGAGCCTGATCGGCCGCTTCCGCATCTCGAGCAGCGACGAGCCGCGCGTGCGTTCGCTGCTGGTGCCGCTGCAGCCGACGCACTGGCGCACGCTCGGCCCGTTCCCGGCCGCCGATGTCGGCGCTGCGGTCGCGACCGCGTTCGCGCCGGAGGCGGACCTGAAGGACGCGCAGTGGAAGAAGAAGTACGACGCGCCGGTGCTGCCGCCGGAGCAGAAGCCGAGCGCCAAGGCGGCGGGCAAGGACAAGGCACCGCCCGCCGAAGCCAAGGACAAGGCCGAACCGGCCGCCAAGCCCGCGGAGCCTGCGCCGATGGCGGCAGGTGCTGCGGAGGACAAAGGCGAGCCGGAGGCCGCGGACGCCGACGGCGCCGACGAAGCATCTGACAAGGCACCAAAGAAGCCCAAGGCCGCGCGTCTCGCGTGGCAGGAGCGCACCGAGTGGCGCGAGGGCGGCTCGCAGTCGCTGCCGATCCAGGGCAAGGCCGCGGCGTGGTACGTCGCGCGCAAGATCACCTGCGCCAGCGCGCGCACGATGCTGCTCGAACTCGACAGCAAGGACGTCGTCAAGGTCTGGCTGAACGGCAACGTCGTGACCGAGTACGAACTGCCCGGCGAGCCGCTCGCGAAGCCCGCTGCGGCGGACAAGGCCAAGGGCGAGATGTTCGACTTCGACGAAGCCGCGTTCTTCGGCAAGGGTGGTCGCAGTGTGTCGCGGGACGCGCGGCGCCTTCGCATCGGCCTGCGCGCCGGCGACAACCACCTGGTGCTGAAGCTGGTCGGCAAGGGCGCCGACAAGGGTGCGGCGCCGAAGAGCGGCGGCAAGCCGGGCCCGGCCGACATCGCGGCACTGTTCGCGATGGGCGAAGTCGAAGCGGTCGGCGCAGCGCTCGAAGGGCTCGACGAGATGCCGCCGATGCAGGGCCCGCCGGGGCGCAGCAACGTCGCGTTCGCGGCGACGATGCGCGCCGAAGGCGACGACGTGCTCGACTACGCGACGATGCAGGCGCTGCGCGCGCTGCCGCCGACCGACGACCCCGCACTCGCCGAAGCGACCGCGACCGGCAAGGCCGCCGACGCGCTCGACCTCGACGAGAGCAAGCCGAAGACGCCGCAGGCGCGCCAGGTGCGCAGCCTGCGCCGCTGGTTCCGCACCCGCATCGACATCGCCGGCCGCGTGCTGTTCGAAGAGCTCGAACGGCTGGAGCGCGAGCGGCAGCAGCTCGAAGCGAAGCTGCCGTCGGCGATGGTGATGGAAGAGCTGAAGGAACGGCGCCCGACGCACCTGTTCGTGCGCGGCGACTACCGCAAGCGCGGCGAGCAGGTCACCACCGGCACGCCGGCGGTGCTGCCGCCGATGGCCGCCGACCTGCCGAAGAACCGCCTCGGCCTCGCGCGCTGGCTGGTGCAGCCCGACCATCCGCTGACCGCGCGCGTCGCGGTGAATCGCGCGTGGCAGCAGGTCTTCGGCAACGGCCTCGTGCGCACCGCCGACGACTTCGGCATCCGCGGCGCACCGCCGAGCCATCCCGAACTGCTCGACTGGCTGGCGACCGAGTTCGTGCGCCTGCAGTGGAGCCAGAAGCAGCTGCATCGCCTGCTGGTGCTGTCGGCGACCTACCGCCAGTCGGCGACGGTGTCGGCCGAACTGCTGGCGAAGGATCCCGAGAACGTGCTGCTGACACGCGGCCCCGCCAACCGCCTGACCGCCGAGATGCTGCGCGACCAGGCGCTCGCGGTGTCGGGCCTGCTGGTGCAGAAGGTCGGCGGGCCGAGCGTGAAGCCGTTCCAGCCATCGGGGCTGTGGAAGGAGATGCTCGGCGGCAGCGACTGGAAGAACGACCAGGGCGACGACGTGCATCGCCGCGCGCTCTACACGTACTGGAAGCGCGGCGTGCCCTACCCGATGGCGACGATCTTCGACGCGGCCAAGCGCGAGACGTGCACCGTGACGCGCACGCGCACGGTGACGCCGCTGCAGGCGCTGGTGACGATGAACGACCCGACGTTCGTCGAAGCCGGCAAGGCGTTCGGCCTGCGCATGCGCAAGGACGGCGGCAAGGACGACGCGGCCCGGCTGCAGTTCGGCTTCCGCAGCGTGACGTCGCGCGCGCCGGACGAACGCGAACTGGCGATCCTGCAGGCGCTGCTGGCCGACCAGCGCGCGCACTTCGCGAAGCATCCTGATGCGGCGAAGAAGGTGCTCGGCATCGTGGAGCCGAAGGGCAAGGACAAGGGCAAGCCGAAGGCGAAGGATGGCGGTGAGGCGAAGGAGGCGGCGCCGAAGGAAGGTGCAGCCGTCGCGGTGCCGCCGATCGTGAAGCCGGAGCAGCAGGCTGCCGCAGCCGCTGCCGCGAACGCGCCGGCAGCGCCAGCAACGGCTGCTGCCGCGACGAACGCCGAGCCCGCGGCACCCGCCGCGAACGCCGCACCGCCGACCTCGTCTTCCAACCGCTTCGATGCGGCGAAGGACCCCGCCGAAGCCGCCGCGTGGGCGCAGATCGGCTGCACGCTGTGGAACCTCGAAGCCGCGATCCGCCGCGGGTGATGCCATGAACCTCTCCACGCCACACGACCTGCTGTGCCGCCGCGCGTTCCTCGGCCGTTCGGCCTTCGGCCTCGGCTCCATCGCCGCATCGCTGCTGACCCATCGCACCTTGTCACTGCAAGACCCCGCTCCGACGTGGCGCTTGCCGCAGCAGCGCGCCAAACGCGTCGTCGTGATCTTCCTGTCGGGCGGCTTGGCACAGCATGACCTGTTCGACGAGAAGCCCCTGCTGAACGAACGGCGCGGCGAGGAACTGCCGCCGTCGATCCGCAAGGGTGAACGCATCACCGGCCTCACCGAGCGCCAGGGTGCGCTGCCCGTCGTCGGCAGCAAGTTCGAGTTCAAGTCGCACGGCCAGTCGGGCATGCGCATGTCGGAGCTGCTGCCCAACCTCGGCGAGGTCGCCGACGACCTGCTGCTGATCCGTTCGCTGCAGACCGACCACGTGCTGCACGAAGCGGCGATGACGATCCTGTTCACCGGCACGCCGCTGCTGGGCCGGCCGTCGTGGGGTGCGTGGAGCTCGTATGCGCTCGGCGACGGCAAGGGCAACCTGCCGGAGTTCGTCGTGCTGCTGTCCAACCCGGATCCGGCGACGCCGCTGCATCCGCGGTTGTGGCACAACGGCTTCCTCGCCGGCCGCCATCAGGGCGTGCCGTTCCGCGGCGGCAAGGAGCCGGTGCTGTTCCTCGACAACCCGCCCGGTGTCGACGCCACGGCGCGCAAACGCCAGCTGACCGCACTGCAGGAACTCAACCGCCTCGAAGCCGCGCGCAGTGGCGATCCCGATGCCGAAGCGCGCATCGCCGCGTTCGAGACCGCCGCGCGCATGCAGACCGCGGTGCCCGAACTCGCCGACCTGTCGCAGGAACCGCAGGACGTGCTCGACGACTATGGCGCGGTGCCCGGTGAGCCGAGCTTCGCCGCCAACTGCCTGCTGGCGCGGCGCCTGCTCGAGCGCGGCACGCGCTTCGTGCAGCTGTGCGATGCCGGCTGGGACCATCACTACAACATCCCGAAGGTGTTGCCGCGGAAGTGTGAACAGGTCGACAAGCCGACCGCCGCGCTGCTGCGCGACCTGAAGCGCACCGGCCTGCTCGACGACACCATCGTCGTGTTCGCCGGCGAGTTCGGCCGCACGCCGTACTGCGAGGGACCGCTGGCGTTCGACACCTACGGCCGCGACCACAACGCACTTGCGTGCTCGGTGCTGGTCGCCGGCGGCGGCTTCAAGGCGGGCCACGTGCACGGCAAGACCGACGATTGGGGCTGGTCGGCGAGCGAGGACATCGTGCACGTGCACGACCTGCACGCGACGATCCTGCAC
>CAMAUH010000266.1 GCA_945861365.1 Candidatus Kuenenia stuttgartensis | reverse complement strand
CCGGCGACCTCGTCGTCGGGGTGCGGCGCGAACACCAGCACGCGGCCGCTCGGCACGCGCTTCCACGACTTCGGCAACGGGGGCAGTTTCGGCTCGTCCGCCATGGCGCCGCATCTTGCTGCGGCGATGGGGCGCAGGGAACAGCGCGCCGCGGACGATCGCTGATCAGCGCACCGTACCAGCCACCACGGCCCGCTCGCATTGCCAGCGGTCCGCAGCTTCGAGCACGCCGCGCGGACCGTCGGCGAGCAGCCAGAGCTTCGCCGCACCATCGGCGCGCAGGTAGGCGTCCCAGAACGCGGTCGACAGCGCGAGGATCGCGCGATGGTGGTTGTCGTTGCGCTTGCCGCTGTCGCCGGGCAGCGCGCGTTCGCTGAACGCGGAGTGCAGCGCGTCGTGCAGCACCAGCTCGTAGCGGTCGATCGTGGCCGGCAGGGCCGGATACACGGCGAGGCGATCCTCGGGCGACTGGTTGCCGATCGGCGAGTCGTCCTTGGTGCCGGTCATCAGCAACCACGGCACCGCGACCTTGCCGAACGCGCGCTTGCTGTCGCCGCGCGAAGGGCCGCTCGGGCTCATCGGCAGCGCCGCGTCGATGCGCGGGTCGGTGTGCTTCTGGCCGAGCAGCGGCATCGCCTGGCCGGCGACCGCCTGCGTCGTCACAGCACCGAACGAGTGGCCACACATGCCGACGTGGTCGAGGTCGAGGCGGGCGCCCAGCGCGTGGTCGGCGGCCGCGTTCCACAGCGCGAGCTGGTCGAGCACGGCCTTCACGTCGCCGCAGCGCAGCAACAGGTTCTGCGCCGAGGCCGCCTGCTGCAGCGCTGCCATGCGTTCGCCGGCGCGCGCCTGCCGCCACACCGCCTCGTCGCTGCCCGGGTGCTGCAGGAACACCACCGCGTAGCCGCGCGCGGCCCAATGGCGGCCGAGGTACTGGTTGTTCTCGCAGCTGCCGCCGAGGCCGTGGCTGAACAGCACGACCGGGGCTGGCGCCGTCGCCGTCGGCAGCCACACCCGCAGCGGCAGTTCGCGCTGCCGCGCCGCATCGTGCAGCGTCAGCGACAGCGGCGGTGCGGTAGCGCTGGCTGGCAGCCGCATGGGGTCGTAGGCCGTGGTCGGCGCGGGGGCCGGATCCTGCCAGGCGAACGTGAACAGCAGGGCGTAGGCGAGCATGGCCGCAGATTGGCGGCGATGGCGGGCGCGGGGACGCCGCGTCTCAGCGTGGTGGGGGTGGCGACGCGCCCGCGGCGACGTTGCTGGACAGGCACGCGTGCGCTGCGCACGGCGGCGATCCCGCGGTCGGTTCCGCCGGGTCGAACTCCGGCACCGCGATGCAGCGATCGTGCGTGCTGACGCTGCGGATGCGCACCGGTTCGCCGTGCAGGAACTCGCCGACGGCGACGCGTTCGGGGTGGTCCGCCGGCAGCGAACCGCCATCGGCCGCCGACAGCAGCCGCAGCATCGGGCACTCGGGAGACTGCGTCTGCGCGACGACCAGCGCTTCGGCGCCGTTGCCCAACCGCACGCGCGTGCCGGTCGGGAACAGGCCGATGGTGCGCGTGAACAGCCGCAGCCACCGCATGTCGAAATCGTGCTGGTTGCGGAACATCACCGCGTACGCCTCGATCGCCGTCAGCGCGCGCTTGTAGGGCCGCACCGACGTCAGCGCCTCGAACACGTCGCACACGCGCACGAGCCGGCTGGTGCCGCTCGGCGCCACCGGCAGCGCCGGCTTCGGGTAGCCCTCGCCGTGCGGTCCCATGTGGTGGCAGAACGCGGCGCCGATCGCGCGCGGGTCGACCTCTTCGTGCTGCTCGAGCAGGATCTGCGCACCGAGGCGCGGATGCTGCGCCATCCACTGCCACTCGTCGGCCGTCAGCCGGCCCTGCTTGAACAGCACTTCCTGCGGCACCTTCGACTTGCCGATGTCGTGCAGCAGCGCTGCCGAACCGATGTGGACCAGCTGCTCGCGGCGGGCGCCGAGGCCGCGCGCCACCTGCAGTGCGAGCAGCGCCACGCGCACCGAGTGGCCGACCGTGAAGCGGTCGACGTCGTCCTGCGCCGCCAGCGTCAGCAGCATGCTCGGTTCGTCGAAGTCGGCAACGGTGCGCTCGACCGCGCCGGCCGCGGCGTCGACCGCGAGCTCCTGGTCGCGATGCGCGCGCACGTGGTTCTGCTGCAGGCAGTCGGCGAGTTCCTGGTAGCGGTGCAGCGCCTGCGCCGTCGTGTCGAGGCGGTGGCGGCGGTCGTCCGGGTCGGCCGGCGAACGCAGCAGCACGCGCACGTTGCGGATGCCGAAGGCGGCCAGCGTGCTGTCGCGATGCTGGCGCGTCAGCGCCTCGCGGTTCTGCGGCAGCAGCAGCAGGTCGAACAGCGCATTGCCCTCGTCGGCGCAGAAGCCGGGCAGGAACGACAGCATCGCGACGCTGCGCTCGCTGCAGCAGCGCAACAGCGAGCGCGCCTGCAGGCTCGGTCCGTCGAGCGCTTCGCCATCGTGGAACAGGCGGTCGTCGCTGCACTGCAGCGCCAGCGGCATGTCGACACCGAGCTGCTCGGCGCGCCGCAGCGTGGTTCCCATTTCAGCCAGGGCATCGGTGACGCCGCGGTGGTCCCGCGAGTGCAGAAGGCGATTCAGCGCGGCGACCACCAGTGCGTGCGCGAAGTCGACCACGGCGGACCGCCGCAGTTGCGTGAGCGTCGGGGAAGTCATGTGGACGCCCCGTGCGGTCCGGCCTCGCTCGGCCGCTGCAGCGCGCCGGCGGCGATGCGCTTGCACAGTTCGGCCAGCTGCGCTTCGGCACCGGCTTCGCCGGCCACCGCCGCCTGCGTGCATCGCCACAGTTCGTCCGCAGCGTCGTCGCTGGCGGCGTCCGCACGCGGTGCGAAGTCGCGCGCCAGCAAGCGGCCCGCGGTGGCGCGCGCACCCGGTTCGGCCGCCGCCGCGGTGTCGATCAGCACCGCGAAGTACTCGTCCTGCAGACCGTCGTCGAGCGACGGTGCGCTGGCGTCGGCGTGGCGCAGGTGCTGTGGCAATTGCTGCAGTTCCGCGGCGACGACCCGTTCGATGCGCTGTTCGCCGGCGGCTTGCTCGACCACTTCCGGGGCCGGCTCCTGCAGGCAGGCCAGCATCGACTCGACGGTCTCGACCAGCCGTGTCTCGACCATCGGGTCGCAGACGTCGAACATCGCGGTCGGCAGGGCCGAGGCCTTCTTGACCTCGGTCCGCAGTTGCAGCCGCCACTGGGCGACTTGTTCCCCGAAGGCCGGGGTGGCCGGCGTCGGGTCATGGCGGCGGGGCTGCATGTCCGCGCGGTATCGGCGCTCCTGTGCGGCGGAATGAACTGCCGTGCGCGCCGTTGGCGAATCCCCGGTCGTGCCGTTGCGACGGGCGTCGGGCTTCTCCACACTCGCGCGGATGGAACGCATCGCAATCGTCGCCGCTGCCCGCACGCCGATCGGCAAGTTCATGGGCGGCTTGTCCTCGCTGAGTGCGGTCGAGCTCGGCGCCGCCGCCGTGCAAGCCACCGTCGCCCGCGCCGGCATGGCCCCGACCGAGGTCGAGGAGATCATCATGGGGCAAGCGCGGCAGCTCGGCTCCGGCCCGAACCCGGCGCGCCAGGTCGCGATCAAGGCGGGCTGCGGCGACGGCTGCGTCGCCACGACGGTCAACAAGGCCTGCGGCAGCAGCCTGAAGGCGATCGATCTCGCGCGTGCCGCGATCCTGCTCGATGGGCGCAAGGCGGTGGTCGCCGGCGGCATGGAGAGCATGACGAACATCCCGTTCCTGCTGCCGAACTTCCGCGCCGGCTACCGGCTCGGCCACGTCGAGGTCAAGGACGGCAACTACCAGGACGGTTTCACCTGCGGCATCCTCGGCGAGCCGATGGGCATGACGGCGGAATACCTCGCCGACGAGTACCACATCGGGCGCCAGGAGCAGGACGAGTACGCGCTGCGTTCGCACCAGCGCGGCGAACAGGCGCAGAAGGACGGCCGCTTCACCGCCGAGATCGCGCCGATCACGATCGCCGGCAAGAAGGGTTCGGTGACGATCGCCAGCGACGAACACGTGCGGCCCGGCGTCACGCTCGGCGACCTGCAGAAGCTGCCGCCGGTGTTCCGGCAGAAGACCGGCACCGTGCACGCCGGCAACAGTTCCGGCATCACCGATGGTGGGGCGGCGCTGCTGCTGATGCCGCAGAGCGAAGTGCAGCGCCGCGGGCTGCAACCGCTGGCGTGGCTCGGTGCCTCGGCGACCGCCGGCGTGGCGCCGCGCATCATGGGCATCGGCCCGGTGCCGGCCGTGCGCACGCTGCTGCAGAAGAACGGCCGCGCGCTCGGCGACTACGACCTCGTCGAGCTCAACGAGGCGTTCGCGGCGCAGATGCTGGCCTGCCTGCACGACCTGCCGATCGCCGCCGACCGCCTGAACGTCAACGGCGGCGCGATCGCGCTCGGCCACCCGATCGGCGCGACCGGGGCCCGCATCGTCGTGACGCTGCTGCACGAACTGGTGCGGCGCTCCGGCAAGCGCGGCCTGGCGTCGCTGTGCATGAGCGGCGGCATGGGCATGGCGATCGAGTTCGAGCGATGAAGATCGGCGGCCCGCGACTGGTTGCCGCAGCCACCGGCTACGGTCGCGCCCGCATGCTGAAGCTCCGTTCCCTCGTGTTCCTTCCCGTTCTGCTGGCCGCGTCCTGCGTCTTCTCGCGCCAGGACGTCAACGAACCCATCGAGATCGCCGTCGTGCGCAGTTTCGAGCCCGGCAAGACCACCGCGCGCGAAGTGGTCGAGCGCCTGGGGGCGCCGACCGAGGTCGTGCAGCTCGGTCGCCGCACGGCGTACCGCTACGACTGCTCGACCGAGAAGAGCACGGTGCTGTTCCTGCTGGTCATCAACTTCGCGAACCAGGACTCGCGCAGCGACCGCGTCTGGGTGTTCTTCGACGAGAAGGACGTGCTGACGCACTGCGGCACCTGGTTCGGCACGCACCGCACGCAGTACGCGCTGCCGTGGGAGGACGTGCACGAGAAGAGTGACAACGACGCGCGCGACGCCGAGCGCGCCGGGGCCGTGCGATGAAGGGTTTGCTGGGCAGCCTGGCTGCGTGGCCCCTGCTGCTGGCCGGCTGCGTGACCGGCAAGTACACGCACGTCAGCGTCAACGAACCGCTGCTGCCGGAGCACATGGCGGCGTTGTCGCCCGGCACCGACACGCTCGGCACCTGCCTCGACCGCCTCGGCGCGCCGAACAGGGTGTTCGAGTACCGCGTCGGCCCGGACCGCACGGCGGGCATGGCGCTGCTGTGGGTCTGGCGCGACGAGTCGGGCTGGGGCATCGAGGTCAGCGGCGCCGTCAAGGACGTGTCGGGCAGCGTCTCCTACGACCAGCTGAACAAGGAGCTGCCGGGCTGCGTGCTGTGGTTCAGCCCCGAGCTGGTGCTCGAGGGTTGGCGCATGGGCCGCATCGGCGAGCTGCTGCGGGGCCGCATCCGGCCGAGTCCCGCCGACCAAGGCTGACCAGGGCGCTGCGGCGGCTCGTTACATGGCCCCGCTGGCTGGCTAGCTCGGCCGCGGGCTGCCGCGTCGCTTCCGCCGCGGCGGGCCAGCCGCTATGACCCCTGCCCCTTTCCGACTCCCGCCGAGCTCATGAACCGAATCCCCGCCCTGCTCCTCGCTCCCGTTCTCGCCTCGTTCCTCGCCGCGCAGGAGATCCCCGGCGTCAAGGTGACGATGGACGCGCGCTCGCTGGTCACCAGCGGCGCCAACGTCGAGCTGCACATGCTGATCCAGGTCGACAAGGATGCCGAACTGCCGGCAGCACTGGTGAGCGGCGCCAACCTGACGGTGAAGTGCGACGACCAGGCGCAGAAGCCGCTGCAGCAGGCCGGCAAGGGCGGCGCGGTCGCCCTGGCGGCCGGCACGCGACTCGAGCGCACGCTGACCTTCCCGGCGTCGGCGTTCCTGCCGAAGCCCGACCTCGGCGCGGTCGCTTCGATCGTGGTCGCCTGGGACGGCATGGCCGGCGTCGGCTGCACGTTCCGCATCGCGCCGGACACCAAGAACGTCGACCTCGCCACCCTCGACCTCGCCAAGACGCAGGTCGTGCTGGTCACCAACTACGGCGACATGACGCTCGAGTTCCGCCCCGACAAGGCGCCGAAGCACGTCGAGAACTTCGTCAAGCTGTGCCTGCAGGGCTTCTACGACGGCACCAAGTTCCACCGCGTGATCCGCGACTTCATGATCCAGGGCGGCTGCCCGAACACGAAGGACGACAACAAGAAGGAACTGTGGGGCAGCG
>CAMAUH010000265.1 GCA_945861365.1 Candidatus Kuenenia stuttgartensis | reverse complement strand
CGCACCCTCGGCCGCGGGAGCCGGATCGCCAGGCGCATCGTCGCCACCCTCGCCACCAGCGGCAGCCATGTTGAGCGGCCGCTCGTGGATGCCGTCGCCAAAGCCGTTGTCGCCGTCGGCATCGCCGTCGGGCTCACCCTCGGCGGGCTCGTCCGCATCCGCCGCAGGCTCGTCATCGGCGGCCTCGGGTTCGTCGGCAGGCGCGTCCTCGGCCACGCCATCGCCTTCCCCGTGCGCCGGATCGACGGGCTCCGCGTCACCAGCTGGATGCTCCTCGGCCACGGTGACATTGGACTCCTCGACCACCGGCGCATCCGCTGCCGATGCCGACTCGCCCCCCTCGGGACCGTCGTCGTCCTCGTCGTCCGCCAGCGCCTGCTGCATGGACTCGGGGCCATCGTCGACGTCGACCCGGGCGCGCCCTTCGATGACGTCGTCGAGCACGAACTCGGGACGACCATAGGCAGGCAGCACGTCACTGACGTGCAGGAAGCCGTTCACCCGCCCGCCGAACGCGACGAATGCCGCGCCGATGCTGGGCTCGATGTTGACGACCTTGCCTTTGTAGATGTTGCCGAGATACGCCTCGCGATTAGCCAACTCGACGTGCAGCTCTTGCAGCACGCCGTCCTCCACCACGGCGATCCGGCTCTCTTCCGGATCGATGGCGTTGATGAGCATCCTCTTCAAGGGAAACCTTCTTCTTGCAATGGCTGCCGGGATCGCCGGCAGCCCCCTGCGTCGACGCGAACGACCTCTGCACGCACGCGGAACCGCGTCCCGCTAGCGCGGCCCGCGAACATTCACGGGCTGCACGACGCGGCGCGTCGGACGACAGGAGGGGAAAGGAAATCGATCCATGCCGAACCGGCGCGCCCCTGCACGCGAACGCCGCACCACCGAGTGGCGCAACTGCGATCGGGCGATGAGCTGACACGGCGAGCATGGCAAGTCCGGGGAAATCGGACGCCGCGAACCACCTTGGGCGGCACGGCGCGCTTCCGTGAACATCAGGAAGCGGCGGGATGCTATTGCGGAGCGCGCTGGCGCTCAACGCCGCATTGCCATCGGCCGCACTCAGTTCGAGCGGCCGAAGATCGCGTCGCGCTGCTGCGCCATGCCAGCACGGTGGTCCTGCATGCGCTCCTGCAGAGCGCGCTGCACCGAGGCGTCCACGTCCTCGACGCTGCGGATGACCTGCGGGGTGATGAAGACCAGCAGGGTCGAAGTGGTCTGCTGCTTCGTCCGGTTCTTGAACAGGTAGCCGAGCAACGGGATGTCGCCCAGCAACGGCAGCTGGGTGACGGTCTCGCTCTCCGACTTGCTCTTCAGACCACCGAGCACGGCGGTGTAGCCGCTCGGCAGCAGGACCGTCGTGGCCAGGGTGCTGGAAGC
Source organism: Candidatus Kuenenia stuttgartensis (assembly GCA_945861365.1). Taxonomy (GTDB): domain Bacteria; phylum Planctomycetota; class UBA1135; order UBA1135; family UBA2386; genus UBA2386. Next base: position 4,949 of record CAMAUH010000265.1, on the reverse strand, counting down.
GACGCGCGGCAGGGCGATCTGACCAGTCTGGCCACCACCACCGACCGAGAACACGTCGAAGCCCGCCGGAGCGGTCGACGAAGTGCCGGTGCCCGTCAGCGACGTGCGCTGGGGAACGACCTGCATGATGACCTTGTCCGTGCCGGGCACGACGTGCGGGGTCGCCAGCAACTGGAAGCCGACGTTCACCGGCGACTCGTCGCCTTCCTCGAGGGCCAGCAACAGACCACCGGCCTGGCCCTGCTCGACGCGCGCCTGGGCATAACGCACGGCCTCGCCGACGAAGATCGTCGCCGTCTCATGGTCCAGCGCCGTGACCGACGGCGACTGCATGATCTCGGAACGCGAGTCCTTCTTCAGCAACCGCATGGTGGCGGTCACCTGCTGGAAGTTGAGGGCACCGAACACCACGTTCGGAATCGTCGTCAAGCCGGCGTTGCCGCCTTCCGCGTTCGGGCCGCTGCGTCCGTCGCTGGCGATGATGCGATCGTCCCAGCCGCCGGTGCCGAGGTCGAACGGCAGGCTGGTCGGGATCTGGCCGAGGCCGAGGCTGGCGCTCCAACCGTTGCCGCCCGGCGAGATGCCGTAGTCCAGCACGTCCTCGTTGCTGGTCGTGACGAAGCGCACGTCGAGCTGGATCTGCGCCGGCTCGATATCGATCATCGCGATGGTGCGCTTCACGCTCTCCACGACAGGGCGCGTGTCCTTCACCATGATGACGTTGGTCTCCTTGACGTACTCGAGGCGGCCGACTTCCGGCGTGATCATGCTGCGCAGCGTGCCGAGCAGCGTGAAGGGCACCTGGCCCTGCTGCTGCGGCTGCATGTCGCGCAGGTCTCGCACGTACTGGGACGCGATGAACGGCACCAGCATCGAACTCGGCCGCACGAAGCGCAGCTGGATCGCCGCGGCCTCGAGGTCCTGTTCGATGTTGGAGGGAGGCACCACGCGCAGGATGCCACGCTCCTCCTCGACGACGACGAACCCGAGCGTCTTCACCGCGGCATCCAAGGCATCGCGCCAGGGGATGTTCTTCAGGCGCACCGTGATGGTGCCCTTGACCTCAGGAGCCACGATGATGTTGGCGCCCGAGATCTTGCCGATCGTGTCGATCACCTTCTGGATGTCGGTGTTCTCGAACGCGAAGTAGACGCGCGGCGGCTTCTCCACCTTCAACACACCGCCCTGGGCCTCGGTGACGACGCAGCCGGCCTGCTCGGCGATCAGCGACAGCGCATGGCGCCATGGCACGTCCTGCAGGTCGATGGTGACCGCGGCTTCGATGCCGGGGTCCATGATGATGTTCGCATTGGCCTTGCGCTTGATGCTGTTGACGACATCGCGCAGATCGCGGTCCTTCAACTTCAAGGTGAGGCGGCTGGAGCGATCCCCTTCCGCTTCGGAACGGATGTCGTCCTTGCCCTGCGGATCCTTGGCGACCGGCGGTGCGGCCGCCTCCTGCGCCGGAATGGCGAGCGACAGCAAAGCCGCGAACGCCCACACGAAACCAATCCTCGATGGCTGCATCGTCGATCCTTCTCCCACGACGGGGATGTCCAGTGATTCGCCTGGCGAGCGCCCACACGGCGCGCTCGCGAATGTCCTTCCTCTCATCGAGCGCGCGCGTGTCCCGGCTTGAGCCAGAACTCGCAACCGCGCGATCACATCGTGCGCACAAGGGTCAGCCCGCGGAACACGAACCAGATCTGCTCCTCTTCGACCAGCTTGACGAGCAACTCGTCGGAGACGTAGTCGCCCTCTTCGTAGACCTCGCCGTTCAGCAGCACGCCGGACTTGCCGCCCTTGTTGACGACGACACCCTGCACGTTCAGGTCGAGCCCCTTGAAGTCGATCGCAGTCGAGGCCTTCACGTGCCAGCCCTTGGCCGCGACGGCGAGCGCATGGCGCGGATCGCTGGCGGGCACCTCGAGCCTGGTCGCGACCGTCTCGTAGCGGGTCTTGGCCTGCTCGAGCAGACCACTCTTGCAGTCGGCTTCCAGGTCGGCGACCAACTGCTGCATGTCCTTGGCCGGCAGGCACGGGTCCTCCTTCTCCAGGTCTTCCTTGGCCAGGTCCGCCATCTGCTTGCGCAGCAGGTCCAGCGGCTTCACGACCTGGTTGGCCCACAGCAGCTTGTAGGGAGAATAGGTGATCCGCCCCGCGTCCTTGTCGAGGCTCGCCTCCAGGTGCTCGAGCCCCTCCGTGAGGCTCTTCCGCAGCGAGAGCAACTCGAACAGCGTGGTGTCGTTCTTCTGCGTCCGCACGTAGGCGTCGTTCAACTTGGCCACGTCGGTGGAGTACTTCTCCAGCAGCTTGCGCTGCTCTTCCTGCGTCGGGCCGACGCCTTCCAGGTCGCCGCGGCTGCGCGGATCGACCAGGATGTCGCGCCGCCCCTGCTGGCCATGGTGCTCGTACTTCTCGATCGGGATCTGCTGCATGCGCTTCCAGATCTCTTCGCGCAGCGCCGTCTTCTTGTTGTCGTAGTCGGGGATGGCGACTTCCTTGCCGCCAGCCTTCGCGCTGTAGGTGTAGGTCTGCAGGGTCAGCTTGATCGTGTGCACCGCAGAACCGTCGATCAGGTCCTCCGCGCGACCGCTGCCGCCCGAAGTGATGCTGAAGTCCGCGATGCTGACGAAGCGCTGGTAGCTCTCGATCAGGTTGATGAACTTCAGGCACTGCCACAGCGTCGCGGTCATCTCGTAGTTGAACGCGATCTGCGTGAAGCGGTCGGTCGTCTTGCCGTCGGAACGGCCACGACCCAGCATCTGGGTGCTCTTGATGCCCGACTGCTTCTCGAACTGGTAGACCATGCGCACGAAGGCCGTCAGCTCCTTCGAGTCGGGCAGGATCTTCACGTACTCGTCGAGGTTCTCACGCAGGATGATCACGTCCTGCTCGAGCCCAGGAACCTTGGCGATCTTGGCGTCGGCCGCCGCGATCGACTCCTGCTTCTGCCCGATGTCCGCCTCGATCTGCGTGACGAGATCACTCGCCCAGTAGACGCCACCGCCTGCCGCGAGGCAGATGCTGACGGCTCCGCCGCCGATCACCGAGAGCAACTTCTTCTGGCTCCAGTTCGCCATGGCGAGCCTCACTTCTGCGCCGGCGCTTTGGCGCCGGCTGGGGTGGTCTTGGTGTTGGCATCCGCCGCCTGGAACTGCATCTCCAGGCGGAACTGCAACGACGTCGGTGGGACGCGGACCTTGTCGACGACCTTGGTGTAGTTCGGGTCCGACTTGAAGGTCAGCTCACGACCGAACGGGCCGGCCTCGAGGTCGTCGTGGAAGTTGGCGAGCCGCGACAGGTCGTCGTCCTGCACCTGGACCGGCATGCTGACGGACGCGCCCTTCGCGTCCGACTTCGCAGTGATCGAGTCGAACCAGGCGAGGTGCCGTTCGGTGTTGCTGTTGTTGTTGACGACGTCGATCAGCTCGTCGAGGAACTTGGACCAGACCCGGCGCGACTTGCCGATGTCCTGGATGGTCTGCACGCGGGCCGTGTAGTCCCGCTTGTTGGTCTCGAGCTGATCGAAGTAGGCGACCTTGGTCTGACGGTCGGCCAGCGTCGCATCGACTTCGACCTGCTTGGCCTCCGCCGCGCCGAGATCACCGAAGTAGACGAGGCCGAACCAGCCGATGGCGGCGCTGGTGGCGAGGGCGGCACCGAACGAAACCGCCAGCACCTTGGGTGGCAGGCGGTTGCCGCGACGCAGTTCGACAGGGAGCAGATTGACGCGAATCACGGTAGGCCTCCTCAGGATGCAGCAGCGAGTCCGATCGCGACCGCGAGCTGCGGTGCGAGCTGGTTGAGCGCTTCGACGTCGACACTGTCGGCCTTGACCTTCAAGCCCTCGATCGGGTTCCAGGTCTTGGTGCGCTTCTCGAAGATCTTCTCGAAGCTCTCTTCGAGGAACGGCAACAGTGCGGTGCCGCCGGTGAGGCGCACCTCCTGCACTTCCCCGTCGAACTGGTTCTCGAAGAAGTCGAACGACAGGTTCACTTCGTTGCCGAGGTCGTCCAGGACCTGGCCGCAGGCTTCCTGCACGACCAGCATCTGGTCACCAGGATCGCGCTTCAGGGCTTCGGCCTGCGCCGGCTCGATGCCGAGGCGCCGAGCGATCGCGTTGGTCAGGTCCTGGCCGCCCATCGGCACTTCGCGGGCGAAGCAGCTGACGTTGTCGCGCAGGATGTTGATGCTGGCCTTGGTCGCGCCCACGTCGATCAGGGCCACGGTGCGGCCGGGCTCCTGGATACCAGGGTTGACCATGTCGCCGAGCTCCCAGGCGTTGCCGAGCGCAAAGCCGTCGACGCCGACGATCACCGGCTGCAGGCCGAGCTCCGTCAGCAGGCGCGCATGGTCCGCGACGACCGCCTTCTTGGCCGCCACCAGCAACACCTTCATCTCGGGCTTGCCGGAGGCGTCCTTGCCCATCGCCAGCTTCTGCGCATCGAGCTCGACGTCGTTGACGTCGAACGGGATGTACTTCTCGGCCTCGAGCCGCACCGCCGACAGCAGCTTGTCCTCCGCCATCTCGGGCATGCCGATGTAGCGGAACACCACGTTCTTGCCGCTGACGGCCGTCGCGATCCGCTTGCTGCGGAACTTGGCGGCCCGCATCAACTCGGCGATCGCATCCTGGCGCGCCGCCTCGTTGGTGACGTCGATCTGGGCATAGCCAGTGATGACGTAGTCATACTTGTCCCGGGTGAGCTCGACGGCCTTGATGCAACTGGTGCCGATGTCGAGACCGACGATGCTCTTGCGCTGCTTCAACATGAACGGTGGCGCTCCTTCGGGGCTGCCCGCGACTCCGCCTATCGGCAGGGTGCTGGCCCCGGATTGAGCCACCTGTTCCGCAAACGCCTTCGCCTACCGCGAAAGCAGCGCGCGCGCCCCATGGCACCGCACCGTCGGCGGCCTACTCCTCGCCGAAGTTGGCCGCGACCAAC
>CAMAUH010000264.1 GCA_945861365.1 Candidatus Kuenenia stuttgartensis | reverse complement strand
CGCAAGCGCGGCCGGCGAAGTGCACCGGCAGCAGCGCCTTGGTGCGCTTGGTGATCTTCTTCTGCACCGCGACCGGGTCGATGTTCATCGTCACCGGGTCGACGTCGGCGAGCACCGGCACGAGGCCCGCATGCACGATCGCGTTGACGGTCGCGCAGAACGTCATCGGCGTGGTGATGACCTCGTCGCCGGGTTGCAGGCCGAGCACGACGCACGCGAGGTGCAGGCCGGCGGTGCACGAGTTCAGGCCGACGGCGTGCGGCACGCCCTTGTAGGCGGCGACGCGGCGTTCGAACTCGGCCGCTTTCGGGCCGGTGCCGAGCCAGGCGCTGCGCATGCACGCGAGCACCTCGTCGATCTCCGGTTGTTCGATCAGGGGCTGGCCGAAGACGAGGTAGTTGGAGCGCATGCGGGGTCGGGGTTCAGACGCTACGCGAAATCGCTGCGGCGAGCAGCGGTCGACTGGGACGCGAGGTGCTGGGGGTCGTCGCGATGCTGCAGCTGCTGCACGACGGTTCGCCGCATGGGGCGGGAGCGTGCCGTGCCGTTCGCGCGCGGCGCTCGGGTTCGTTTGCGGTCAGGAGCTGCGGCATGCACTCCTGCCGGATGGTCGGATCGACCATCTCTGCGCTGCGGGGATTCGCCATGCCTCGTCTGGGGGAGCGGGCGCTATCGGCTGGGCGGTGGTGGTGCCTGCAGGCGGTGTGGTTGCCGCGGTTGGTCGCTGGCGCAACTTGCCGCCGGTGCTGCGGGAAACCGCGCTCGCTCAGGCGATCACGTTCCCCGCCGCCGACTGCCCACGAACGCGAAGCCCAGCGCCGCCAGCCAAGCCAGCACGCGATCGTCGAACCCCTTCCCGAACATCGGCACATAGAAGCCGACGATCGCCCCGACACTCCCGACGACCATCGAAGCCAGCGCCCAGTTCGGCGCGACCGGCCCGCGACACAACCGCACCAGCACCAGCGGCCCGAACCCCGAGCCCAGCGCCGCCCACGCGAACATCACGTTGTCGAACACGTTCTTCGGCAGCAGCAGCGCGGCACCGGTCGCCAGAACGCCGATCCCCAGCACCGTGCCGCGCGCCAGCCGCAGCATCGCGCGCGGGTCCTTCGGCCGCAGCCCGAGGTCGTGCGTGATGCTGCTCGCGCACACCAGCAGCTGGCTGTCGACCGTCGACATGATCGCTGCCAGCACCGACGCCAGCACGACGCCATCGACCAGCGGCGGGAACAGCTGCTTGCTCGCTTCGTACAGCACGTCCTCGTGCGCGCCGGCCGGCATTGCCCACAGCGAGCGCGCGGTCCAGCCGAGCACCAGCATGCCGCCGTACAGCAGCACCGCCCAACCGATGCCGACCGTGCGCGCGACCGCCATCGATGCACCGGGCGCCATGCCCATGAACTTGTTCACCGCGTGCGGCTGGCCCGGATAGCCGAGCCCGATGCCGACCAGCCCGAACGCGAACGCGAAGGCCGCACCGCCCGAGTTCGTGCTGAACACGTCCTGGAAGCCCGGCACGTCGATCGCGGCGATCGCGTTCCAGCTCGCTGCGAACCCGCCGAGGTGCACGACCGCGGCCGTCGGCACCGCGACCGCGACGACGACCATCAGCATGCCCTGCAGCGTGTCGGTGATGCTGGCGGCGAGGTAGCCGCCGAGCAGCGTGTAGGCGACCGTGACCGAAGCCCCGATGACGATGCCGAAGGCGAGGTCCGCCGTGAACGCGTGCGCGAACGCGGCACCGGCGGCCTGCATCTGGGCTGCGACGTAGGTCGCCAGCGACAGGATCGTCAGCACCGACGCATAGAACGCCAGCGGCCGCTGCCCCTTGCTGCCAGGCGGGCCGGCCAGGAACTCGGTCAGCGTGATCGCGCTGCCGGTCTGCGCGCGCAGCCGCGGCGCCACCAGCCACCAGTTCAGCACGAAGCCGCCGACGCAGCCGGGGATCAGCCACAGCGCCGACAGGCCGAATCGGTACGCGAAGCCGCTGGTGCCGACCAGGCTCCACGCCGACGACGAGCTCGCGTTCGCGGCCAGCGCTGCGACCCAAGGCCCGAGCGACTTGCCGCCGAGATAGAAGTCGCTCGCCGAGCTGGTGCGGCGTTGCGCGACGAAGCCGAGGGCCAGCAGCGCACCGAGATAGCCGACGAGGGCGATGAGGATCGCCGTTTGCCGTTCCATGCGACGAGACTAGCATCGCGCGGCCTCGGAGGTCCCATGCCTGATGCAGCTCGTCCGGATCGTTTCGCCCGTTATCTCCGCTTCCGCAGCACGCTCGAAGACCCGTTCGTCGAGCTCGACCTGAGCCACAGCGGCGTGCAGGAGAGCGACATCGAAGCGCGCCGCGCCGCGCTGGTCGCGGCGCTGGCGGCGATGCAGAAGCTCGAAGCGGGCGGCATCGCGAATCCCGACGAGCAGCGCATGGTCGGCCACTTCTGGCTGCGCGCACCGGGCCTGGCGCCGCGCCCTGAGCTCGAGGACGTCATCGCCAGCTCGATCGCCGGCATCGAAGCGTTCGCGCAAGCGGTGCACAGCGGCCGCGTGGCGCCGCCCGAGGGTGGCTCGTTCACGAAGGTCGTGCTGTGCGGCATCGGCGGCAGCGCACTCGGCCCGATGTTGCTGGCCGACGTGTTCGGTGGCCCCGAGGCGCCGATGGAACTGTGCGTGCTCGACAACACCGATCCCGAGGGCATCGACCTCGCGATCGAGAAGCTCGGCTCGCTGCAGGATGCGCTGGTGATCGTCATCAGCAAGTCGGGCGGCACGCCGGAGACGCGCAACGGCATGCTCGAGGTCGAACGCGCCTGCAAGCAGCAGGGCCTCGCCTTCGCGCCGCGCGCGATCGCGGTGACGATGCCGGGCTCGCTGCTGCACAAGAAGGCGGAAGCCGACAAGTGGGCAGCGACGTTCCCGATGTGGGATTGGGTCGGCGGCCGCACGTCGATCACGTCGGCGGTGGGGCTGTTGCCGGGCGCCTTGCTCGGCATGGACGTGCGCGCGTTCCTGGCCGGCGCCGCGGCGATGGACGACGCGACGCGCCGCACCGACATCTGGCAGAACCCGGCGGCGATGCTGGCCGCGTACTGGCACAAGGAAGGCCACGGCAAGGGCGACCACGCGATGGTGGTGCTGCCGTACAAGGACCGCCTGCTGCTGATGTCGCGCTACCTGCAGCAGCTCGTCATGGAGTCGCTCGGCAAGGAGCACGACCGCAAGGGCAAGGTCTGCAACCAGGGCATCGCCGTCTACGGCAACAAGGGTTCGACCGACCAGCACGCCTACGTGCAGCAGTTGCGCGACGGTCGCCACGACTTCTTCGCGACGTTCGTGCGCGTGCTGCAGGATCGCCAGGTCGGCCACTTCGAAGTGGAGCCGGGCGTCACGTCGGGCGACTTCCTCGACGGCCTGTGGCAGGGCACGCGCGCGGCGCTGCACGACAAGGGCCGCACGTCGGCGACGATCGGCATCGACAAGCTCGACGAACGCACGCTCGGCGCGATCGTCGGCCTGTTCGAGCGCGCGGTCGCGATCTACGCCGAGCTGATCGACGTCAATGCGTTCCATCAGCCCGGTGTCGAAGCCGGCAAGAAGGCGGCGGCGAAGGTGCTCGAGCTGCAGAAGAAGCTGTTCGGCGCACTCGGTGCCGCACCGCAGGACGTGCGGGCGCTGTCGGCAAAGGTCGATGCTGATGCGGCGGATTGCTGGCCGATCCTGCAGCACCTCGCGGCGAACCGGCCCGAAGTGCGCGGCGCGAATGCGCACGATCCGGCGCAGGCGACGTTCCGCCGCGCATGAACGGCTGCGGACGCCGCGGGCTGGGAGGCCTTGTGGCCGTCTGGTTGGCCGCGTGCACGGCGGAGCCGCCGCCGACCGTGCCATCGTCGCCGGCCGTGCCAACGAGACCAGCGGGCTGGTGCACGCTCGTCATCGGCTTCGAGCCGCCATTGCCGACACCGGTCGATCTCCACTGGCGGCACGAGGCCGGGGCCCACGGTTGCGTGCGCACCGCATGCACCGCGGTCCGACTGCTGCTGCCGCCTGGGCCGTTGGTGTTGACGCTCGGCGCAGCGCCGGGCGACAGCACCTGGGTGCTGCGCCTCGACGGCGACGCGGCGGTCGTGTGGCCAGCCGACCGGCGGCCGGGTGTCGAGGGGCCACGGACGCCGAGCGGATCGGTTGGGGAAGGGTGACCAAGGGGGTGGGCTGGGCTAAGGACCCTGCCGCGCACGGGACGGCGCGCCTGCCTTCTTCCGCCACCCACAGGGACCCCATGTTGCTTCACGCTCCTCTCGCCGTGTTCCTTCTGTCCGCGGCGGCCGTCGCCCAGAGCGTGGGCCTTGCCCTGGCTACGCCGGCGCAGCTGTCGGCGGTCTACAACGGCGCAGTCCAGGTGACGCCGTTGGTCCCCGGTCCCCTGGCCAGCGCCGGCACCTTCACTGCCAGCGCCACCGCGCTCGGCTCCAGTTCGGTGCAGGTCGACTGGCAGGCGTCGGGCGGGGCGTCGGCGCTGCAGTTCGATCTGGCCGCGAACTTCCTGTCGGTGGGCTCCCTGGTGGGCCAGGCGACGGCGACTCCGTGCGAGTTCCTGGTCGCCGTCAACGCGCCACCAGGCATCGTGCACCTCGAGTTGCAGAGGGAACTGGCCGGCGTGGCGTCGGCGGTATTCCCGGTGACCCGCATCGACGTGCACGACGACGGTTGGTTCGAGATGACCGAGGCGGCCGTGAACAGCATCGAATACGTGACGGCGGTCGTCGGCGCGGGGCCGTTGATGATCCGCTGCACGGTCGGCGGCCAATTGAGTGGCGCCGGCTCGATCGATGCCCGGCTCACGGTCCGGGTCCTGCCGGCGCATACCGGGACCGTTCCACTCGGCGGCGGCTGCGGCGAAGGGCTACCAGGTCGCCCCACGCTTCGATGGTGGCCTCGACTGCATGCTGATTTCGCCGCCCGGCCAAATCGGCGTCGCGGTGTTCGGCTTGTCGACTGCGCCCGTGGTGCTCGGGGTGCAGGGCATGCCGTGCCTGTTGTGGCCCCAGCCGGATCTACTGGTCCTGGTTGCGGCGTGGCAGCCGTTCACGCTGCCGATCCCCGCGGCGGCGCGGCCGGTGCGATTGTTCACCCAGGCGGTGACGTGGTTCGGACCGGGGAGCCTGGTGACGTCGCCCGGGTGGTGGGTGGAGGCGATGTAGTCGGCGCGGTCGGCGCGTCGACTGCGCGGAATCCGATCGCTGCGTTGGCGGCGACCGGCCGGCGTCGCTAGCCTCCGCACGCTTTCCCGACCCAAACCGGAGAAAGCGACTTGGCGGAGTTCCTCGGCGAAGGCCTCACCTACGACGACGTCCTGCTGGTGCCGCAGATGGCTTCGGCCCTGCCCCGTGACGTCGATACCCGCACCCGCTTCTGCCGCGGTGTGACCCTGCAGGTGCCGATCGTCGGCGCCGCGATGGACACCGTCACCGAGTCGCGCATGGCGGTGGCGCTGGCCCAGCAAGGTGGCATCGGCATCGTGCACAAGAACCTGTCGGTCGAGAAACAGGTCGGCGAGGTCGACAAGGTCAAACGCTCGGCCAACGGCGTGATCCAGGATCCGGTCGCGTTGCTGGCGGAAGACACCGTCGGACGCGCCAAGGACCTGATGCAGGCGCACAAGATCAGCGGCCTGCCGGTCGTCGACGGCAACCGCGTCGTGGTCGGCATCCTGACGCACCGCGACCTGCGCTTCGTCGACGCCCGCGACACCAAGGTCGGCGCCGTGATGACGAAGCAGAACCTCGTCACCGCGGTGCCCGGCACCACGCTCGACCAGGCGCGCCAGATCCTGCGCAAGAACAAGGTCGAGAAGCTGATCCTCGTGCAGCCCGACGGCCGCCTCGCCGGGTTGATCACGATGAAGGACATCCGCGGCACCGAGGAGTTCCCGTCGGCCGCGCGCGACAGCCGCGGTCGCCTGCTGGTCGGCGCCGCGGTCGGCGTGCACGACCTCGACCGCGTCGGCAAGCTGCTCGAAGCGGGTTGCGACGTCGTCGTCGTCGACACCGCGCATGGCCACAGCAAGAACGTCATCGAGACCGTCAAGGCCATCAAGAAGGCCTGCTCGATCCCGGTCGTCGCCGGCAACGTCGCCACCTACGACGGGGCTTTGGCGCTGGTCGACGCTGGCGCCGATGGCGTCAAGGTCGGCATCGGCCCGGGCTCGATCTGCACGACGCGCATCGTCACCGGCTGCGGCGTGCCGCAGCTGACCGCGGTGCTCGACTCGCTGAAGGCGTGCGGACCGGCCGACGTGCCGGTCATCGCCGACGGCGGCATCCGCCAGAGCGGCGACATCGTCAAGGCGCT
>CAMAUH010000263.1 GCA_945861365.1 Candidatus Kuenenia stuttgartensis | reverse complement strand
GTGGCTGCAGGCGATCACCCCGGGGCGCACGCCTTCGGTGACCCAGACGGCGTTGACGTAGTAGCCGATGCGCGTCGCCACGCGCACCAGGTCGCCCATGTCGACGCCGATGCGCGCGGCGTCGCTCGGGTGCATCCACACCGGGTTGGTGTTCGACAGCTCGGTCAGCCACTTGCTGTTGGCGCTGCGCGTGTGGATCAGCGTCGGCAGGCGGAACGTCGCGACCAACACCATCTCGCCCTTGCCGCGATCGAGCTTGGCTTCGTCGACGTGGCTCTTCACGTAGGCGGGTGCGGCGTACTCGGGCCAGCCCCAGTCGACCATCACCGGTGCGTGCAGTTCGAGCTTCTTGCTCGGCGTCGGGAAGCCCACGTGCGCCTTGCCGTTGGCCCACACGCCCGCGAGCTTGCCGTTCTGCGTGACGATGCCGCGTTCGGCGTCGACGTCGAACGGGCCCTTCAGCTCCGCTTCGTGCGTCTTGTAGACCTGGTCCTGCACCAGGAAGCAGCCGTGCCGCTGCATGTACTCGAGCGGCGTCTGGCCTTCCTTCGCAGCGGCGGCGGGCAGGCCCGGCACCGAGTTCTCGAAGATCCAGCGGTAGTACTCGAGCACGGTCACGCGCTCGCCCTTGCGGTACGGGGACTCGAAGTGCTGGCGCACGCCGAGCGAGCCGTCCGGATCGATCTGCCACGACAGCGCGATCCAGAATTCGTCCTCTTCCCACACCTGGCCGGGATTGGTCTCGTAGGTCCACGTGACCTGCTTGCCCTGGCGTTCGGCGAGCACGCGGTGCACCGGCTGGCGGAAGCCGATCCACGTCGCCGCGTGCGTCTCCTGCGACATCAGGTCGTGCCGTTCCGTCGCGTGGCCCATCGGCAGCACGTAGTCGGCCCAGCGCGCGGTCTCGTTCCACGTCGGCGACAGCACGACACTGCAGCCGACCTGCTGCTCGTCGGACAGCATCTCGATCCACATCGCGCCGTCCGGGTTGGTCCACACCGGGTTGTAGACGCGCGTGAAGTACGTATCGATGCGGCCGCGCCCGCTCTTGACGAGGTGCGGCAGCAGGTAGCTGAGCTCGTGGTGCGCGAGCGGCCACTCCTTCGGATACAGCAGCTCGCTCCACACGTCCTGCGGGCGCGGCTTGCTGAACGGGGCCGGCACGAACTTGTTGGTGCCGGAGCCGGCGGTGCCGCCGACGGTGGCGACGGCGCCGACCAGCACCGACACGAACTGCAGGTTGCGCGCGGTCGACCAGCCGCCCTCGTTGCCGGCGGCGGTGTTGCGCCACACGTGCGACGCGAACGCGCTGCCTGCCTGGCCGATCTCGCGGCCGACCTGTTCGACCAGCTTGGCGTCGAGGCCGCAGACGTCGGCGACGTGCTGCGGCGTCGCGAACGCGTAGTCGGCGACCAGGCCCTTCTGGAACGCGGCGAAGTCCTCCGGCCGGCCCTTGGCCTGCTGGTAGGCGCGCCACTCGACCCAGTCGCGCACGAAGTTCCAGTCGACCAGGTTGTCCCGCAGGATCACGTGGGCGAAGCCGAGCAGCATCAGCGGCTCGGTGCCGGGGCGCGGCGCCAGCCAGTAGTCGCCCATGCTGGCGGTGTTCGACAGGCGGATGTCGCAGACCGCGAGCTTCCCGCCCTTCATCTTGCTGTCGATGATGCGCTGCGCGTGCGGGTTGAAGTAGTGGCCGGTCTCGAGGTGCGAGCTGATGAGCAGCGTGAACTTGGCGTTCTCGTAGTCAGGCGACGGGCGGTCATAGCCGCTCCACAGCGTGTAGCCGAGGCGTGCGGCGGCGCTGCAGACGTTGGTGTGGCTGTTGTGGCCGTCGACGCCCCAGGCCTGCAGCACGCGCTCCATGTAGCCGTCGTGGCCGGGACGGCCGACGTGGTACATGACCTCGGTCTTCCTGTTCTCGACGAGCGCCTTGCGGATGCGCGCGCCGAGCGTGGCCAGCACCTCGTCCCACGACACGCGCTCGAAGCGGCCGCTGCCGCGCGGGCCGACCCGCTTCAACGGGTACAGGATGCGCTCGGGGTCGTGGACCTGGTTGATCGTCGCCGGGCCCTTGGCGCAGTTGCGGCCGCGCGAGCCCGGGTGGTACGGGTTGCCCTCGACCTTGCGGATCTTGTTGTCCGCCTTGTCGACGTAGGCGACCAGCCCGCAGGCAGCCTCGCAGTTGAAGCAGATGGTGGGGACCAGCGAGTACTGCTTGGTGACGCGGCGCGGCCAGCTCTTGGCGTCGAGTTCTTCCCAGTTGTCCCACTGCTCGGGCGGCGGGAAGTTCTCGAGCGGCGTCGTTCGCAGCGTGGCGTGGTCCATGGGGCCGCGAACGATAGGGGGCGCGGGGGAGGGGATCCACCGACTGCGTGCGGCCTCAGAAGCTGGCGCCGAGGCGCAGCGCCATGTGGTCCTGCAGCTTCTCGTACTGCGTCTTCTGACGGTGCGGGAACCGCGCGATCAGCGCCTTCAGCACGTCGCCGCGCGACAGGATGCCGAGCAAGCGCCGCGAGTCGTCGACGACCGGCAACCGCCGGACCGGGCTCTCGCGGAACACCGACGCGACCTCGTACAGATCCGCGGTCGGAGCGACCACGGTGAACTCGCGCCGCATGTGCTGCACCACCGTTCCCGGTGGTTCGTCTTCGTACTGCGCCGAAGCGATCGCGTTCAACGCGTCCCGTTCGCTGAACACGCCGACCAGCCGACCCCGTTCGACGACAGGGGCGCCCGAGAAGCCGCGCTGCACCAGCTCGCGCACGGCGTCGAGAATGGGCACCGTCGGGGCGAACACGAAGACATCACGCCGCATGGCGTCTTGTGCCGTCGGCACGGTGCGCAGTGGGTCCATCCCGCAAGGCTAGGCCGGTTCCGCCGGCTTGGGCACCCCCGGTGGGCGATCGGGCGGCGAACCCAGCAACTGCCGAGCCTGGTCGACGACGCGGCCCAGGCCCTGCACACAGGGATCGCAGTTGCTGCCGCAGCACCAACGCCAGGTGCGGTCGTCGACGTCGATGTGCCGAGCGACGAACGCGAGGTAGCTGGCGTCGATCGAGGCGTCGACGAGCAGCGCCGTGATGCGCGCTGCTGCCGCGGGGGACAGGTCCGAGGGTTCCATGCGGGGGCCGCAGGATGGGCCGTAGCGGTGCTGGACGCGCGAGCTACTTGCCCGCGTCCTTCTTCGGCTCTTCCTTGGGCACTTCCTTCGGCGCCGCGGCCTTCGTTTCGGCCGCCTGCTTGGCCATCGCCTCGCCGATCACGGTGACGGCGTCCTTGCCGGTGAGCGCCGCGGCGACGAACTGCAGCGACACCGCGACGCTGTCGAGCATCGAGTCGCTGCCGAACGCGTGGCCGCCGCCTTCCACCTTGCGGAACAGGTGCTTGTGGCCCGCCGCCGTCATCTTCTTGCTGAGCTCTTCGTTCGGCGGGCACAGTTCGTACGAGTCGGCGGTGCCGGCATCGAAGTAGATCTGCAGGCCCTTCAGCTCTTCGGGCTTCTTCGCGGCGACGATGCCCATCGGCATGTGCGCCGCCCACTTCGCCTTGTCGATCGGGTCGCCGAGTTCCTGCGCGAGGCCGCCGCGCAGCAGGCGCTGGATCATGCCCGCGTGGCCGTCCTCGAGCTCCTCCGGATCGGCCGGCAGGATCGCCGCCGAGTGCGTCGCGACGGCGGCGAACAGCTCCGGGTGCCGCAGTGCGATCTTCATCGCGCCGAAGCCGCCGGCGCTGATGCCCATCAACGCGCGGTGCTTGCTGTCGGTGGTGAGGCGGTACTTGGCCTGCACCTGGTCGAGGAAGTCGCCGGTCAGCAGGTCCTCGGTGTCGGCTGCTTCGCCGTTCATGTAGACGGTGCGGCGGCCCGGGCCGCGGTAGATCACGAACGCCATCGGCGGCACCTTGTCCTCGCCGCGCAGGCGATCGAGCACGCCGATGCCGCCCTTCTCGATGAACTCGTTGCTGCCACCGAACCCCGACAGCCACAGCACCCACGGGTACTTCGTGTCCTTGTTGGCTTCGTCGGCGTAGCCCTTCGGCAGGAAGATCGTGTAGCCCGCTTCCCCTTGCCGCACCTTCGTGCTGGTGATGGTGCCGCTCTCGGCCGTGAAGTTCTTCAGCTCGGGGATGCGCGGTTCGCGCTGGCCGCCACCTTGGCCGCCGTTGCGCTGGGCGGGCAGCATGCTGAGCAGGAACAGGGCGGTGATGGCGAACGGCGTGCGTGGCATGGAACCTCGGGGTTGGGGCGTGGCAGTGTCGGTGTCGGTCGCGGGAGTGCTGCCCGCAACGCGCGGATGCATGACGGAAACGGCTCAGCCGCTGGCGATCACGACAGCGGCGGTAGCTGGCCGGCGCGCACGTAGGCGCGCTCGTACAGGAACAGGCCGACCCAGCCGAGCACGGCACACAGGGCCAGGGCGGCGGGATTGGTCGTGCCCGCGGCGATCAACAGCATGCCGAGCAGGGCGCCGAGCGTGGTGGTGGCCATGCCGGCGTGGAACGCCGACAACCGGGTGCCGGGCCACGCGGGAACGCCCGGCAGCAGGGCCGCGGCCATCTTCGCGTTGTGGGTCTCGTGGTGGCCGAAGCGTTCGAGCAGCCCGAGGCCGTGGTGCAGCAGCGCCAGCACGACGACGGTGATCGCGAGCTTCTGGTCGGGCACGAACGGCAGCAGCGCGGCGCCGCCGACGCACAGCGCCTGGATCAACAGGTGCGGCAGCAGCACGCGGGTGTGCTGCCACAGGTCGCGTCCCTCGCATTGCGCGAACAGGAACGCCGTGTAGGCGGCCGCCATCGAACTGCCGACCAGGTTGGTCCAGCGCAGGCCGTCGGCGAGGCCGTGCCAGCCCATGAAGCGGGCGCCGAGGATCGCGGTGGTCAGCCCGCCGAAGGCCATCAGCACCCAGGCGCCCTTGACCAACCAGCTGCGCGTGTTGGGGCGCAGCACGATCGTCAGGAACAACTTCGGCCGCTTCAGGTCGGCGACCAGCAGCACGTTGGTGACGGTGAGGAACAGCAGCGCCAGCAGTTCCGGCGCGTAGTCGCGGCCGAACGGACTGGCGCTCGGCATGAACGCGACGAATGGCGCCCACAGGGCCGCCCCGGCGGCGATGCCCTTGGTGACCAGATAGGCCGCGACCTTCCAGCCCCAGTGCACCTTGTGGTCGACATCGAGGGCGACGCGGGCATCCCCGCGCACGAGGCGCGCCGCATCGGCGGCCGGCAGCGGCGGCTTCGGCAGCCGGCGGTCGCTCCACAGGTACATGTCCTCCTCGCGCGCGGTGCCGGGCTCGAGCGAGGCGGGGTGGGCGCCCAGGTACAGCACGTTCGGGCCGGTGCCCTGCTCGGGCCGACGCACGGTGGCGCCGGGCACCTCGCGCAGGATGCGGCTGACCGGGCTCTGCGGGTCGTGCAGGTCGCCGCTGATGATGGCCGTTTCCGGGCAGACCACTTCGCAGGCGGGCTTCAAGCCCTGCTCGACGCGGTGGGCGCAGAAGTGGCACTTCTCGGCGCCGCCGGTGTCCTCGTTCAGGTGCAGCGCGTCGTACGGGCAGGCCTGCATGCAGGCCTTGCAGCCGATGCAGATGTCCTTGCTCAGGTCGACGATGCCATCGGGCCGTTTGTGCAGCGCTTCGACCGGGCAGATCGTCACGCAGGGGGCCTCCGTGCACTGGTTGCAGCGCAGCACCGCGAAGTGGCGCCGGACCGACGGGAAGCTGCCGACTTCGGTGTACTTGACCCAGGTCCGGAAGTCGCCGAGGGGCACTTCGTTCTCGGACTTACAGGCGACGGTACAGGCGTGGCAACCGATGCAGCGACGCTGGTCGAGGACGAATCCGTATTGCATGCGCGCGGGGAGAGGGCGGCGCACCATAGCGAGGGGCGCGGCTGGTGCGACGCGGATTGTCGACGGCTGCGCAAGCGAAAAGTTGGTCAGCCGTCTTGCGTACGCCGGGCCGCCAGCGCATCGTTCCGCCCCGTCTGCGACCTCGTCGGGTCCGTTCTTGATGGTTCAGCTGGTGCTGATCGATCGGAGAGCCCTGGTTGAGAATCGCTGTCTCAGTTCGAAAGGCACCGGTGGGCTTGCCCCTTTGACCGCAGGTGCGTTGTCTTCCGCCAAAGGGTGAAGTGATCGTCAGAAGCGATGGGTACGAGACTGTACGTTGGCAACCTCTCTTTCCAGACCACCGAAGAGTCGCTGCGCGCAGCGTTTGGTGGTGATGGCCGTCAGGTGACGGAAGTCAAGATCATGCTCGACCGCGACACCGGTCGTTCGCGCGGCTTTGCGTTCGTCGAGATGGCGAACGACACGGACGCGCAGGGCGCGATCCAGGCCATGAACGGCGCCGACCTCGACGGTCGTCCGCTGCGCGTCAATGAAGCCCAGCCCCGCC
>CAMAUH010000262.1 GCA_945861365.1 Candidatus Kuenenia stuttgartensis | reverse complement strand
AGCCGCGTGCCGGGCGGCGATCTCGGCGTGCAGTGACGCGCTGGCTGCGCCCGCGCGGGATCGCCGCGCTCACAGGATGCGCACGGACCGCAGGTTGGTCAGTTGCAGCGACGGCCCGGCATCGAGCCCTTGCCAGTGGGTGTGCAGACCGCTGAGGGCCGGAACGTTCGGCACGACCAAGGTGAAGCCCGGGTTGCTGGTGGACAACACCGCAGCTGGCACGGCCGTCGCCGGATCGATCTGCAACGGCAGCAGGAAGCCGGGCGCCGGCACCAACTGCCGCGTCGTGTCGAAGAACAAGAACACGACGTTGGCCGGCGGCATCGCGCCGACCACCGTCAGGCTGCCACCGATCGACGCTCCGACCGGCGCCGAGATCCAGCCGAAGGGCGGCAACGAGAAACTCGCCGGCAACGTCGCACCGTTCCACGAGGTGTCCGTGGTGCCCTGCAGGCCGGACGTCGATCCTCCGCCGACCAGATTCGTGCCGCCGACCAGGGTGGCGCTGCCGCCCGACCACAGGTCGATGGCGCGCGCGGGGGCCCCCGAAATGCTGCCGCCCGGTCCGGCGTTCAGCGTGCTGCGAACGACCCACAAGGGGGCCGGCGATAGGCAGGCGATCGCCGATTGGGCGTAGAAGGTGCCGCCCGCGTGCGAGGCGGCACCCGTGCCGGTCGCGGTGCAGTGGTCGACGATGGCGGGACCGTCGATCACGATGCCTGGAGCCGTCGGCGCCATGCAGCTGCCTACCAGCGGACCGAAGGTGCAGTGGGTCAATCGCGTGAAGGCTGCTTGGATGGTGGTGGAGCACCGCACCGCGCAGTGGATCAGTTCGAACTCCCCGCCGCCCTCGACCTGCAGTTGCCCGAGAACACCCCCGGTCAGCGAGAAGGCGCTGGCGCCGACGGGACGCACGATCCAGTCCCCGAGGTTGACGCCGACGGGAGCCTCGATGTGCACGCCCTTGCGCACGATGCGGAAGATCGGCGACACCGAAGCGCCGGCGGGGATCACGATGCGATCGCCCGCGGCAGCGTGCTGCAGCGCCAGCCCCAGATCGGTGAGCCACCACGCGGAGCCGAGCGTCCAAGTGCGCGGCGAATAGCTGCCAGCAGGATCATGTTCGAAGAGGCGCGAACGATCCGGGCCCTGCACGAAGGCCACGACACGGCCGCGGTGGCTGTCGTAGGCCAACGACAGGTTCGGCGGACTGCTGGACGTCTCGATCGGCGAGGGCGCCCCACCGACCACCAACGGCTGCCACTGGGACTGCGCAGGCGCCCAGCGCAGCGTCTCGGCCGAGTTCGGCAACCCGATCACGCCACCGAAGGAAGGGGCCGCCAGGATCCGCATCTCGTTGCTGGTGCCGGTCCAGGACCAGCCAGCACCGCTCCACTCCAGCGTCGGGAAGTTGGGGTAGGAGGCGACCAGCACGTTGCGCACGGCATCGTAGGCCAGCGCTCCGCCCGAGTTCTGCAACCCGGCGAACAGCGGCGGCACCGACGCCGGCAAGACGGTCCAGGTGAAGCCATCCCAGCGCCACAGGCCCTGCGCATCCAAGGCCAGCACCGCTTGCAGGCCGCTGTGCCAGACCAGCGACCTGGGCGCCGGAGTGGTCGCCCGCATCTGCCAGACCACGCGATCCCACTCCCAGACCTGGTTCGAGTTGGTGGTCAACACCACGCGGTCGCGGACCGGGTCGTAGACCATGCCGCGGCAATCCCCCCAGAACGGCGTCGCGCCGCGAGCCGTCCACGCCGTCCCGTCCCAGGTGAACACCTGGTTGGTGAAGGCGTCGAACATCACCAGCACGCACTCGTTCCGTTGCGAGTCGAAGGCCAGCCGCGAGCTGTAGCTGTAGGCGGTGGGCCCGCCCGACGCCGGACGCTCCAGCCAGGCACCGGGGACGACCTGCGACGCCAGGAACGACGACACGGCCAGGGCGCAGCACAGGCGAAGTAGCAGCATGGGATCCTCCTCGGTGCTGAGCGAACGGGGGATCGACCGGATCGAGTCGATGCCTTCCACGACCGACGAGCACGGATGCTAGCCGATGCGCGTCCGAGCCCACAGGGCTGCACCGGCGCCATGCCGCCGGTCTGTCTGCGCGAGTGGGGACCTGGTGGACGATGGCTCGCGTGGGCGTCAGGACGGCGTGGAGGCCTGCGCGGGCGCATCGACGTCGCCTTCCGCAATCTGTGGACTGCCGCCCGCGAGCAACCGAGGCTCTTTCGCTCGCGAACCGTCTCCGTCGGAGGAACGTGGGTTTCGACGTTCAGCGACCGCGATCCGCGTGCGCTCCGTGTGCGACGCTGCCGGTCTCGCGACGCAGCTTGCGGAAGGCGATCCAACCTGCGATCGGCGAAGCGAGCGCGCCCGCAAGGTAGGCGAACTCCCACATGATGTGCGCCTGCCGCCGCTCCGGAGTGGTCGGCGGCCCGCCGCCTGCCCACGCGTGGTAGACGGCACACGAGAACAACGGCACCGCGGCCACGACGCCGAGCGTCAGCGCGGTCCACGCAGCAAAGCGACGCGCACGACTACCCATCGAACCAGATGTCCTCGAACTGCAGCTCCGCGTCGAGGCGGATGTTGATGTTGAAGTTCTGGATCCACGCGCAGAGGTCGAAGATCAGTTCCGCGCGCCCGTTCGCGAACGGCTTGATGTGCGTGATCCGCAACTCGTCGACGAGCATGTCGTAGTCATCGGGTGCGTCGATCTCGTAGTGCTCCATCATGACCAGCAGCTTCTGCCGCGCGGCGTGCAGGAAGGCCCGGCAGTCCGGCGTCACGGCCGCGACGGTGCGTCGGATGTGTTCTGCGTAGCTGCGTGACAGCTCTGCCTCGTCGTCTTCGAGGTACGCGAGCACACGAGCGGGCTCCTTGCCGCCGGTGTCGATGCGGAACACGTAGTAGCAGTGGCAGTAGTCGCTGCCTCTCCAGCCCCCGTCGAACACGAAGCGCCCCACGCCAGGAACGTCCAACGACGCGGGCTTTCCGGGAGGTGGGACGTGCAGCTTCGGCATCTTCGATCGCGGCGTCCTCGGGATGCTACGGCGAGTGCATCCGCCGATGCAGGTGAAGGACGTGCACGTGCATCCGAGGCGGCCTGTTCGGATCCGCCGGCTCGATCGCCGCCTGTTCCGCGGCCGCGGCACCGGGCTGCCGCCGCTCGCCCGCGCCCTGCCAGCTGCGCAAGGTGTTCGGGTCTTCCTGCACCCACACCCCCTCGCTCACAGCACCGGCATCCTCACAGCACCGGGATCACCAGCGTGTCGATGCTCGGCACGGCGCCGGTCACGACGTCCGCGACGAACCGGATCGAGTACTGCAGGAACGGCTTGCCGTCGGCGACATCGATGTTCGGCGAGAACGGCGTGGCGTTGGTGCCGAACGCGTCGTCGGCGCCGCGGTAGGTGATGACGATCGAGCTCGTGCCGGGCGTGCTCGCGGCGAGGATCGCCGGTTGGTAGTTCAGCGTGCTGGGTCCAGGCGCGCGGAACGGCGACAGCGCCGTCGACTCCGGCCGCGCGAACTCGAACACGAGGTCGTGGATGGCGTTGTCCGGCTGGCCGACCGCGACGACGTCGGGATCGATGGTGCCGACCGGCAGCGTCGGCTGCGCGACGCAGCGGGCACCCGGCAACGGCCCCGACTGCACGGTGAGGTACACATGCGCACCGTTCCACCCGATCGTGTTCGGCGACGGATCGGTGCGCACGTCGAGCAGCAGGCTGTCGACGCCGTTGTAGACGAAGTTCGTGCCGATACCCCAGTCGAGGTAGCGACCGACGCCGAAGCTGTCGAGGCCGAGCACGACGGCTGTGGGATCGACCGTGTAGGCGCCACTGCGCAGCAGCGCCGGCGCCGAGCTCTCGTTCGACGCGAACACGCTGGCGAGGCCGGAGTTCGGGAAGGCAGCCAGCGCCGAGAAGCTGTCGACGAGGAAGTTCGGCACGACCTGGCTGTGCGACGCGCGGATGGTGACGTTGGCGAAGGTGTCGAGCCTGACGGGCATGCCGTTGTCGAAGACGCGCCAGTAGGCCCTCGTCAGCACTTCGGGCGTGCCGTTCGCCTGCAGGTCGGCGGCGCGATACAGGAATTGCGTGCGGCAACCGCGTGGGTTCAGCGGCGATTGGATCGGGACGAGGAGCTGCGATGCGAACGCCGACACGGTGCCCGGAGTCGGCGTGTCGAGCACGTCACCGATCTCGATCGGCTGCACACGCCGCCGCGAGAACGTGCCGCGCAGCCGCTCGAGCGTCGTGTCGTAGTCGCCGACGAACCCCTCCAACGCCGGATTGTCGAAGCGGTCGACCACCGAGGACGAGCCGGCGAACAGCACCGTGCTCTCGCCGTTCGATGCGATGAAGCCGTTCGGCGCGGCCGCCAACGGGAACAGCGCCTGCGAGTAGGCGACGAGGCCCGACAGGATCGGCAACCCCGGGATCGTCAGGTTCAGCGCGTAGCTGCCGGTCGCGTCGAGGGCCCCGGCGTCGAGTACGAACAGGGCCGGCGTCAGGCCGAGTTCGAGGGTCTCGCCGAGCACCTCGCGCGGCCCCGGCGCGAAGTCCGCGAACAGCACGAACGGTGCCGCCGGCAGCCAGTTGATCGTGAACACCGCGCTGGCGGACGCCGGGCCGCTGACGTTGACCGCCGGCGACGCGGACAGGGATTGGGCGGAGAGAGCGCTGGCGACGGAGAGCGCCGCAGCGACGGAGCAGGCAGTGCGAAGGTCCATGCGATTCCCGGGAGGGCTGAGGGTTGGCCCGCGGTGGGAGAGCAAGGGGCGGGCCGTTGTCGCAAGTCGTGGATTCGCGTCGCGGTGGTTCGGGTCGGTGTGCGGTGGCGCTCGTTGGCTGCGCGGTTCCGGGGGCAGGCCGTCGTACGAAGGCCGTGGATCGCACACACGGGCCGGGCGCGGCACCGACCGGTCCTTGCACGACCCGGACTCGGTGCGCAAGGTGCTCGGGTCACGCGTGCGTCAGGATGGCGCGGATGGGATCCGGGTGGTCCAGGACCGCTGCTCGTGCTTCCTGTTCCCGCTCCTCGCCCCAGCTTGACGGCGGTAGTCGCGCACCGGGGATGGCAGAAACGGCGGCGAGCGCCGTCCCACCCGCATGCGCATCCTCCTCTCCCTGTCGTGCGCGGCGATCGCGGCCGTGCTCCATGCCCAGGAAGCCCAGGCCGCGCCGGCCGCCAAGGCGCGAGCCGCCTTGAGCAAGGCGGCGAGCACCGCGAACACCGGCTTCCGGGTCCGCTGGGGGCCGTTCGTCGGCGCGACGGAACCGGCGGCGGGAACCGCCACGAGTCCCGGCGCGACGACGGTCGCCGGCGTGCGCGGCGCCCTGCGCGGCTCCTGGTCGTCGGACCGCCTGCACCTCGCGTCCGAGGACGAGCACGGCGACGAGTTCGTGATGGCCGGCCGCCGCACGATCGCGCGCGACGCCACGCGGCCATGGTGCCTGCGCAAGGCGCGTCGTGCCGACGGCGCGCCCGTGCCCTACCTGCCGGACGTGCCGGCCTTGCTCGCGTTCCTCGCCGACCAGGACCTCGCTGCCGTCTGTCGCGACGTCGGCTCGGTCGACGACCATCCGGTCGAGATCTTCGGCGCGACGCTGACCGTCGAGCAGGCCACCGAAGCTGCTTGGGCCGGCCTGCTGCCGAGCCATTGGACGCTCAACACGCAGCAACTCAACGCCGGCGCGCTCCGCGCCGCGCAGGCCGGCGCGCGCAAGCCGCCGCTCGCGCCGACCAACACCATCGACGTCGCGGTGTGCTTCGAGCCGGCGACGGGCATCGTGCGCCGCCTGCGCATCCGCAGTTGGAGCAAGCAGGAGGTCGTGCGCGGCAACGCCGTGGCCATGCGCATCAACGCCGAAGGCCGGCCCGAGCGCGTCGATCCCGCGGAAGTGGCCGCCGAAGAGGCCGAGGCGGCCAAGGAAGCGGCCGGTCCGCCGCGCTTCGTCGATGGCCTGCCGGTGCGGCCGACGCGCGCGGCGTTGGTTCACGAGTGCGTCATCGACCTCGCCGGCCACGGTGCCACCGACGTGCCGGCGCTCGACGCCGCGCAGAAGCGGCTGCTCGGGCTCTGATCGCGGCGGCGCGGCGACGTCGGCCCAGCGCAGCGTCCACGCCGGCGCCCCGGCTTTTCGCGGCGCGAAGCGGTCGACGACCGCGTGGTGGATCGCGGCGGGGGAGCGCCCGCGCTGCACGACCTTGCCGACCGCCGCTTCGGGCACGGCGTGACACCGCCGGTCGCCACGCAGCCCGCCGCGACGACGACCCGCGACGACCACCCACTGGGCAGCCTGTGCGTCGCCATACCGGTCGCCACGGGAAACGCTGCGCGAGGGTTCGTTCGCGCCGGCGCTGAGGCTCGGCGTCGGCTGTG
>CAMAUH010000261.1 GCA_945861365.1 Candidatus Kuenenia stuttgartensis | reverse complement strand
ACCATCCAGCGCTTCGAGGGCGACACCGTGATCGTCAACCTCGGCCGCACGACCGAGGGCATACTGCCGCGCGCCGAGAAGGTGCGCAGCGAGTCCTACAACATCGGCGAGCGCATCCGCGCGCTGGTGTTCGAGGTCAAGAAGGTCGGGCCGCGCGTGAAGGTAATCCTGAGCCGCACGCACCGCGATCTGGTCCGTGCGCTGTTCGAACTCGAAGTGCCGGAGATCAGCGACGGCACCATCAGCATCCGCCGCATCGAGCGCGAGCCGGGTTACCGCACCAAGCTGGCCGTCGATTCCGGCGACGACAAGGTCGACTGCGTCGGCGCCTGCGTCGGCGTGCGCGGCAACCGCATCAAGTCGATCATCGACGAGCTGAACGGCGAGCGCATCGACATCATCCGCTGGAACAGCGACCCCACCACGCTGATCGCCAACGCCCTGAAGCCGGCCGAAGTCGGCGACATCACGCTCGACCCGGCGGCCAAGAAGGCGCTGGTGATCGTCAACGAGGACCAGCAGTCGCTGGCGATCGGCCGCAAGGGCCAGAACGTGCGCCTCGCCAGCAAACTGACTGGCTGGGACATCGACATCATGACCCGCGCCGAACTCGAACGTTCGGTCGCGGAAGAGAACCAGGCCGACGGCAGCACGCCGGCCGAACCGAGCGCCGACGGTGCACCGCCGGCGCCTCCCACGACCCCCGATTCCGACGAAGACGGCAAGACCGACGGCGACGCGTCGTCGGCCAGCACGAGCTGAGCCTTACCTTCCTGTTCCCGCGCCAACACCCCTGACCTACGACATTCCCGCGGCCCGTGCACTCGCACGACAAAGGGCCTACCGGGAGGAGCAAAGCTGATTGAAAAAGGTACGCGTCTTCGAACTGGCGAAGGACTACGGGATGAAGGGTCCCGATCTGGCGAAGCTGCTGCGTGACAACGGCTTCGAGAACGTCAAGGGGCACATGACCGTGCTCGACGACGCCGACCTGATGATGATCGAAGCGCGCCTCGCGACCCACGGACTGCGCAAGCAACCGCAGGCACCGGAGGCCGCACCGACCGGGCTGCCGAAGAAGCGGCTGCTCAGCGCCGCTGCGGAAGATCCGACGGAGACCGCCGCCGAAGCAGAAGCTCCGGCCGCGGGGAGCGCCGCCGGGGCAGCCCAGCGCAAGGAACTGCCGAAGAAGAGCCTGCCGCCGCCCAAGGCCCCCGCTCGCAAGCTCCCTGGCAGGCCGACGGAAGCCGAAGCTGAGTCGGCGGAAGCGCCCGCAGCAGCCCCGGCCATGCAGGCACCGACGCCCGCGCCGGCCCCCACGCCGGCTCCCGCGCCAGCTCCAGCACCGGTCAAGGCCCAAGCCCCGGTGGCGCCACCAGCGCCAGCCCCGGCTGCGCCGCGCGAAGTGCCCCCGGTGGTCCAGAAGCCGGCCATCGCCGCGGCCGAAGCGCCCGCCGCTCCCGTTGCGCCGCCGGCTGTCGAAGCCCCGGCCAGCAAGCCGGTCCCTCGCGCTGTAGCACCGACGCTGCCGCCGACTCCGACTCCGGCCCCGACCCCACCGCCGGCCCGACCGACGGCGCCCGTTGCACCGGTAGCCCCGGCTGCAGCAGCCGGCGCGAAGGCCCCGAGCTCGACGGCCCTGCCCATCACGCCAGTGCCTCAAGCCCCCGCAGCGGCGCCGACCGAAGTGGATTCGGTCCGCCGACTCCTCGTGCCGCAGAAGAAGGCGACCGTCGTCGGCCGCATCGAACTGTCGCAGGAGACCATCCGCGACGCGTCGCGCCGTTCCGGCCCCGCCGCACCGCGTGATCTGCGCCGCCAGGCGCTGCAGAAGATGCAGCAGCGCACCGGCGTGCGCCCGACGCCGCAAGCAGGCGGTTTGCGCCGCCCGCCGGCTGGCCCCGGCGGTTTCCGCAGCGGCCCCATGGGTCGCGGCCCCGGCGGCCCCGGTGGCCCTGGCGGCATGCGCAAGGGCAAGACCGGCCCAGCGCTCGATACGACGAAGTTGGTCGAGGTCGAGGAACCGGTGTCGATGAAGGCGCTGTCCGCCGCCTTGGGCGTGACCGTCGTCGAGTTGCTCCAGACCTTCATGCTGAAGCTGAAGATCATGGGCAAGAACATCAACTCGTTGCTGACCAACGAGGAAGTCGAGCTGGTCGGTCTGGAGCTCGAGCGCAACATCAAGGTCGTCGCCCACAAGGAGGCGATGGACGAACTGATGGAGCAGCTGGTCGAGGAATCGGAAGGTGAACAGCAGCTGCTGCGCGCGCCGGTCGTGACCTTCATGGGCCACGTCGACCACGGCAAGACGTCGCTGATGGACGCGCTGCGCAACAGCGATGTCGCCAAGCACGAAGCTGGCGGCATCACGCAGCACATCGGCGCCTACAAGGTCACCAACGAAGCGGGCCAATCGGTCGTCATCCTCGACACCCCGGGCCACGCCGCGTTCACCGCGATGCGCGCCCGCGGCGCGCAGCTGACCGACATCGTCGTGCTGGTCGTCGCCGGCGACGACGGCGTGATGCCGCAGACGGAGGAAGCGATCAACCACGCGCTCGCCGCGAAGGTGCCGATCGTCGTCGCGATCACCAAGTGCGACCTGCCGTCCAGCAAGCCGAAGCAGGTGAAGCAGCAGCTGATGATCAAGGGGCTGCAGGCCGAAGAGTTCGGCGGCACCACCGGCATGATCGAAGTGTCGGCCAGGACCGGCAAGGGCCTCGACGAGCTGATCGAACGCGTGATGCTCGAGTCCGAGATCCTCGACCTGCGCGCCCGTCCCGACGCTGCCGGCAAGGGCGTCGTCGTCGAGTCGCGGCAATCGCCGGAACAAGGCATCGTCGTCACGCTGCTCGTCACCGACGGCACGCTGCGCCTGAAGGACCAGATCGTCTGTGGTGAGAGCTTCGCCCGCGTGCGCGCGATGATCGACGACCACGGCACCAACCTCGAGGAAGCGGGCCCGTCGACGCCGATCACGGTGTTCGGTCTCGATCGCCTGCCGTCGCCCGGCGACAAGCTGCTCGTCGTCGAGGACGCCAAGAAGGCCAAGGAAGTCGTCGAAGCCAAGCAACGCCGCGTGCGCGAACTGTCGCGCGCCGAACGTTCCGCGGTCACGCTGGAGACGCTGTCGGCGAAGCTCGCCGAGAAGAACATCCGCGAGATCAAGCTGATCCTGAAGGCCGACGCGATGGGTTCGCTCGAACCGCTGCGCAAGTGCCTCGAGGAACTCAGCACGCCGGAAGTGCGCGTCAACCTCGTGCACAGCGCACTCGGTGGCATCAACGAGACCGACGTCAGCCTGGCGCAGGCTTCGGGCGCCGTCATCGTCGGCTTCCACACGATCGCGGACAGCAGTGCCCGCCAACTCGCCGAGCGCGAGGGTGTCGAGATCCGCTACTACGACATCATCTATCAGCTGCTCGACCAGGTGAAGGCGGCCATGGAAGGCCTGCTCGCACCGCAGGAAGTGCAGTCGGTCATCGGCCACGCCGAGATCAAGGCGACTTTCAAGTCGAGCAAGTTCGGCACCATCGCCGGCTGCCGCATCACGGACGGCATCGCCCGTCGCAGCTCCACGGCGCGCCTGTCCCGCGACGGCACCGTGGTCTGGAGCGGCAAGATCGCCAGCATGCGTCGCGGCGAAGAGGACACGCGCGACGTCAAGGCCGGGTTCGAGTGCGGCATGACCCTCGATGGCTTCCAGGACCTCAAGGTCGGGGACATCATCGAGTTCGTGCAGACCGACCTGATCAAGCGCACGCTGGGCGGCTCATAGCCCCCAGCAGGAACCCGCGTCATGCTGCACATCGGCGTGCTGCAGTTCACCCTGGAGATCCCGTACGCGGAGTCGCTGAAGGACAAGCGTGCGGTGATCAAGTCGCTGAAGGACCGCCTGCGCCGGTCCTTCAACGTCTCGATCTCGGAGATCGAAGACCTCGACGACTGCACGATCGGTACGCTCGGCGCCGTGATCGCCGGCGGCGACATCGCGCACATCAACAGCCAGATGGACCACCTGCTCAACGAATTGAACGAGTGGCGCGATGGCACCCTGACCGACCACCAGCTCGAGATCATCTCGCCCCGGTGAGCCGGTACCGCGTGAACAGGTTCCCATGAACGATCGCCGCATCGCCCGCCTGCAAGAGCAGATCAAGCAACGCCTGGCCGAGGTGCTGCAGCGCGAGATCGCCGACCCGAAGCTCGGCCTCGTGACCATCACCCGCATCGAGCTCGACGCCGAGTTCACGCTGTGCAAGGCGTACTGGTCGGTGATCGCCCCCACGGCGACCGGCGAAGCGCGCGCCCGCCGCGACAGCGAAGAGGTGCTGGACCGCGCCCGCGGCTTCTGCCAGCGCGAAGTCGGCCGATCGCTGCACACGCGCACGATCCCGCGGCTCGAGTTCCACTTCGACGACGGCATCGGCGGCGCGATCCGCGTCAACACGCTGCTGCGCGAGCTGGAGCACGAACGGCTGCAGAAGCCGCCGACGGACCAGCCGCCGGAACCGCCCGCCTCGTGAAGCACTTGGCGCGACCTGCGCGCAGACCTTCGCCACCGTAGAGTTCCCGGCTCCCCGCATTCGTCGAGGCGCCATGCGAATCCTGCTGCCGTCGTTGTTGCTCTTCGCTGCCGGGTTGTCAGCGCAAGAATCCCCCGCCCCCGCGACCGATCCGCTCGCCGCCGGCAAGCAGCGACTGCAGGCCGCACTGCACAAGGCCGCCACCCAGACCGACACCGCCTTCACCGCGAAGTGGGGCCCGACCGGCAAGCAGCAGGACCCCGTCGCCCAGTTCCTGATAGGCCGCGGCGGCGGCGCCGTTGGCGCCCTGCAAGGCAGCTGGCACCAGGGCCGCACGCGCTACCTGTTCGACGGCGAGAACGGCGACGAGCTGGTGCTCGCCGGCCAGCGCATGATCGCCAAGGACGGCACCACCGACTGGCGGCTGCGCGATCGCCGCTTCGCCGACGGCAACCCGGTCGGCTTCCTGCCCGACGTGCCGCTGCTGCTCAGCCAGCTGGCCACCCTCGACCTCGACGTCAAACACCGTTCGGTCGGCTCCCTGGACGACCGCCCGATCGAGATCCTCGGCGTGACGCTGCGGGATGAGCAGGTCGCGGAAGCGATATGGACCGGCCTCGTACCGGCATCGCTGTGTGAAGCGATGGGCGGCGGCGTGTTCATGCTCGCTGGCGGCAACGCTGCCGCGAAGCGACCGCCCGCACCGACCCCGACCGCGACAGTCGATCTGGCGATCTCGCTCGACCCGGCGACCGGCGTCGTGCACCAGCTGCAGTTCCGCGCCTGGACGAAGGAGGATGCGCGCATGGGCAACATCCGGATCGTCCGCGCCGGCGGCGGCGTCCAGGTCGCCAATGGCGGCGAGGCCGCGGCCGACGAGGACGACAAGGACGATCCCGCGCCGGACGCACCGCTCGTCTACGAGAACGGTCTGCCCAAGCGCCCGCGCAAGAAGATGTCGGTCGCCGACTACACGATCCGCCTGCAGCAGCACGGCAAGGCGACGCCGCCGGAATCGAACGACCGGCAGAAGCTGTTGCTCGGCCACTGAGGCGCGCACCGCGGAACGGCGCCACGCATGCCAAGCCACACCTTCGTCCTGCTGCTCGCGACCTTCGCCGCCACTGCCACCGCCCAGCAGGTGACGCCAGCACCACCGCGCGATGCGGCCGCGCGCGCGCTGGTCCGCGCCCTCGACGACCTGCGGCGCCTCGACGACCAGCTGCAGAAGCAGGCGCACGCCTACACCGGCACCACGCGCGCGGTGGTCGGCGACGACGACGGCACCGCCGCCGCGATCGAGTACTCGGGTGCCTTCCGCGACGGCCTCGACCTGTTGCGCATCGGCGAGCTCGCGCAGCTGGCGCACGGCGAACGGCAGGTGCAGCGCACCGGCGCCGGTGCCTGGACGAAGCCGCAGGGCGACATGCCGGACTGCCCACTGTCGCCCCGCACGCTGTCGCGGCGCCTGCTCGACGCGACCGTCGTCAGCAGCACCGCGGTTTCGTTCGACGACCGCCCGGCGCAACGGCTGCACGTGGTCTGGCAGGGCCCGGGCGCCACGGCCCTCTTCGCCGACATCAGCTCGCCGGACCCGAAGGCCAGCAAGGTCGTCGAGCGCCTGGTCGACCTCCACAAGAAGTGGCCCGCCGAACGCCTCGTCGCCGACGCGACGGTCGTCTACGACCCGGCGACGCGCGCGTTCTTCACCGCGACCGTGCGGATCGCGTTGCTGCAACCCGACCAGCGGCCCGCCGACGCGGAAGCGTTGCCGAGCCCGGTCGGGCTGCCGCCGCTGCAGCACGACCCGATCCTGCAGTGCCAGTTCACCGTGCAGCTGCAGCCCGCGGCCAAGGTGCCGTGGCCCGAGATCGAC
>CAMAUH010000260.1 GCA_945861365.1 Candidatus Kuenenia stuttgartensis | reverse complement strand
CGCGCGCCGACAGCGAACTGTCGGCGCCTGAAGTGGGTTGAAACGACCCTGACCGATCAGACGAGGATCTTCGTCACGCGACCGGCGCCGACCGTGCGACCACCTTCGCGGATGGCGAAGCGCTGATGCTCGTCCATGGCGATCGGAGTGCCGAGTTCGACCTCGACCTCCACGTTGTCGCCAGGCATGCACATCTCGGCGCCGACCAGCTTGGCGGTGCCCGTCACGTCGGTCGTGCGGAAGTAGAACTGGGGCCGGTAACCGTTCATGAACGGCGTGTGGCGACCACCCTCTTCCTTGGTCAGGGCGTAGACCTGGGCCGTGAACTTGGTGTGCGGGGTGACCGTCTTCTTGGTCGCCAACACCATGCCACGCTCAATGTCTTCCTTCTTGAGGCCGCGCAACAGCAGGCCGACGTTGTCGCCAGCGATGCCCTCATCGAGCACCTTCTGGAACATCTCGACGCCGGTCACGGTCGTTTCGCGCGTATCGCGGATACCGACGATCTCGACGGTCTCGCCAACCTTGACCCTGCCGCGCTCGACGCGACCCGTGGCAACGGTGCCGCGGCCTTCGATCGAGAACACGTCCTCGACCGGCATCAGGAAGGTCTTGTCGATGTCGCGCTTCGGCTCAGGAATGGCCGCGTCGATCGCGTCCATCAGATCGAAGATGCACTTGCTGTCCGGATTCGTCGGGCCCGGGTTCGGCGTCTGCAGAGCCTTGAACGAAGCACCACGCACGACCTTGGCCGTGTCACCGGGGTACTCGTACTTGTTCAGCAGTTCACGGATCTCCATCTCGACGAGATCGAGCACCTCGGCATCGTCGACCAGATCGCACTTGTTGAGGTAGCAGACGATCGCCGGCACACCAACCTGACGAGCGAGCAGCACGTGCTCCTTCGTCTGGGGCATCGGACCGTCGTCCGCAGCAACCACGAGGATGGCGCCGTCCATCTGCGCCGCGCCCGTGATCATGTTCTTCACGTAGTCGGCGTGGCCGGGGCAGTCGACGTGAGCGTAGTGACGATTCTTCGTCTCATACTCCACGTGCGCCGCCGAGATGGTGACGACGCGGGTGGCATCGCGGACGGTGCCTCCCTTGGCGACCGCGGCGTACTCCTTGTACTTGGCCATACCCACCGACGCGAGCGTGTAGGTAATGGCCGCCGTGGTCGTGGTCTTGCCGTGGGCAACGTGCCCGATGGTCCCCACGTTCACGTGGGGCTTGGTTCTCGTGAAAGTTTCCTTGGCCATGGGATCTCGAATTCGGTGGGGTCTACGCGCCCCGTAACAAACTGGAACTTGGATGGAGCTGCCAGCGGGACTTGAACCCACGACCTCCTCCTTACCACGGAGGTGCTCTACCAGCTGAGCTATGGCAGCGAACGACAGGAAGAACGAAAGAACGACACTGGAGCGGGTGAAGGGAATCGAACCCTCACAGCCAGCTTGGAAGGCTGGAGCTCTACCATTGAGCTACACCCGCTTAGCGGCTGCGGGGCGAACGAAGGCGTTCGACTCGCAGTCTCGATTTGTCACTCGCGCTAACGCCCCGGAGGTTCAGGCACCCCAGGGTGATCTTGGTGGGCGGAGCAGGATTCGAACCTGCGAAGGCTGAGCCGTCAGATTTACAGTCTGATCCATTTGGCCGCTTTGGTATCCGCCCGACGTCGCCGTGCGCGCGATCCCTTCCAAAGCGTCAGGACAACTTGCGCTCCAACTTGGCGACCCCGACCGATCTGGAGCTAGCGATGGGACTTGAACCCACAACCTCCAGATTACAAATCAGGTGCTCTGCCAGTTGAGCTACGCTAGCGGCCCAGCTGCTGCGGAAAGGACGAAGGAGGATACCGATGCCCCTGCCCAGTTCAAGGTCGGCACCGGCCTTTTTTGGCCCCAGGGCAGCTTCATCGTTCCGGCATGGCCCCAGCCGCATCCACGAGCTGACGGATCCGCTCGGCAAACTTCAGCAGGTCGAAGGGCTTGCGCAGCACCTCACGAACGAAGGGCAGCTGCCGGAGACGGTCGACGACCTCGTGATCCAGGTAGCCGGAAATCACCACTGCGGCCGGTGGCGAGGGCAGGTCCGCGAGGGATTCGAGCACCTCCACGCCAGAAGCACGGGGCATGTCGAGATCGCAGACCACGACGCCCACCTGCGGCGATCTGGCGCGTTGGCGCGCCGCCTCCCCATCGAACACCTGCTCGACCAGGAGGCCATGGCGTGCGAGGGCATCCATGAGCAGGTCGCTCACGGCGCAGTCGTTGTCCGCGATCAGGACGGTGGTCACGCAGGCTACCTGGCCGCTGAGGCAAGCGACCAGTGCGGCAGAGCGTAGCCGGAGAACGTCCCGCCACAACCGCCGATCCATCAGCCTGCGTCACGAGCCAAGTGGCACCAGCCAGGAGACGTCCTCGAACGGCACCTCGAGCTTGAGGTTGCCGTGGTCGACCGTGATGACCTCACGCACCTTGTCGACCTTGTGCACGGCGCAAGCCCGCCGCCATCGCGGCAGAAACACCTGGTCACCACGCTTCAGCCCGTTGCAGAACGCCATCCGCCGCCGGTGCAGCGCTGCCTGCTTCAGCAACCCGTCGACCACGACCTTCATCGCCCTGGCCCTCTCTCCGTGCGGCGCGGGCGCGTTGAGCAGCCCACCCAGAGCCTCGGTCAGGGCCGTATGTGCGCGGCGCAGCTCGATCTCGACCACGCCATCGGCCTCTTCCTGCAGCCAGGACTCCTTGCGCACAGCCTCCGCCATGCGCTCGGCCAGCACCTGGTGCTTCTCGCTGGCATCGCGCGTCAGGTCGGCAGTGCGCTGCCGGTCAGCCTCGGCATCACGACGGGCTACCTGCACTCGCTCGATCAGGTTGTCGAGGGTGCGATCGCGCACCCCCAACAGTTCTCGCGCGCGCTCCACCACCTTCGCCGGCATGCCGACGCGGCTGGCGATGTCCAGCGCATGGCTGTTGCCAGGGATGCCCAGGTCGAGACGGTACAGCGGCCGCAGGCTGGCGCCGTCGAAAGCCATCGACCCGTTCTCGGCACCCTTGTGCTGGTAGGCGAAGTCCTTCAAGCGACCAAGGTGGGTCGTGACCATGGCGTGCGCGCCAGCCGCCAGCAGCGACTCGAGCACGGCGTAGCCCAGCACCCCACCCTCTTCCGGATCGGTGCCCGCCCCGAGTTCATCGAGCAACACCAGCGAATCCGGCGACGCATGCTGCAGGCAGCGCGCCATGCGCTGCACGTGGGAACTGAAGGTCGACAGGTTCTGTTCGATGGTCTGCTCATCGCCGATGTCGACTTGAACGGCGCGGTAGAACGGCACCTGGGCGCCCGCCTTCGCGGGAATCGGGATGCCGCTGATCGCCATCAGCGCCAACAGGCCGACCGTCTTCAGCACGACCGTCTTGCCACCGGTGTTGGGGCCGGTCACCACCAGCAATCGGTGCGGGTCCCCGATCGCGACCGCCAACGGCACGATGCTGTCGCCCGCACCCCGCCGCAACAGGAGAGGATGCCGCGCCCCAACCAGGCGCAACTGACCTGACTCCACCACCACGGGAACGACGTAGTCCCCTGTCTGCACCAGGCGCGCCTTGGCCTGCAGCAGGTCCGCCGCCGCCACGAAGCGGACACACGCCTCGAGGTCGGTACCGAACCGACGCAGGCCACGGGCCGCATCTGCCAGCACGACGTTGATCTCGCGGTTCTCGGCGGCCTGCGCATCGGAGAGGCGGTTGGCTGCCTCCACCACCACCTCAGGCTCGACGAACAAGGTCGCGCCGGAGGTGCTGCGATCGTGCAGTACGCCGGCAACCCGATTCCGGAACTCCGCCTTCACCTGCAGCACCGGGCGACCGTGTCGCCACACCGGTTCCGACGCTTGCAGGCACTTCCGCAACTCGGCGTTCGCCAACACGGTGGCGATGGCGACATCGACCGCGGACCGCGCCTGCTCGATGCTGCTGCGGATCGCCCGCAGCTTCGCCGACGCGGAATCGAGCACTTCGCCCCGATCGTCGACGATCTGCTCCAACTCCGTCACGAGATCGGCAGCATTCGGTGCCGCCGCGGCAAACGCGACCAGAGCCGAAGTCGCGGCGGCGAACCACAGCCGACAGCGCTCGCTCGCTCGCAGCACCCGCTTGAGATCCGCGAGATCACGCGCTTGCAGCATGTGCTCGCCGAGCAGGAATGCCGCCAACCACGAACGCACGTCGATCGCACCGGACAACGGCAACTCGACTCGCTCCACGAGACGCGCGGCAAGCTCGGCAACCGCCGCCAGGCGCCGCTGGGCGTGGGCAGCCGTGGACAGCGGCGCCAACTCGGCGACAGCGGAGCGACCGACCGGCGTCGTCAGGCGCTCGGTCAACAGGGCGCGCACGACATCGAACTCCAGTGCGTCGAGGTCGTAGGGGCGGAGTGTCGCAGGAGCCATGGCCATCGGGCGAAGCATGTTGCCGCGTCTGCCACCGATGTAAACTCCGCCGCTTCGATGAAGAGCCACAGCACCGCCGGCTTCGGCACCAAGGCGATCCACGCCGGCCAATCCCCCGACCCCTCGACTGGCGCGATCATGACGCCGGTCTACATGACCAGCACCTACGTGCAGGAAGCGCCCGCGAAAACGAAGGGCTACGACTACTCCCGTTCGCACAACCCGACCCGCACCGCGATGGAGCAGAACCTCGCCGCCCTCGAAGGCGGCGCGTTCGGGCTCGGCTTCGCCAGCGGCATGGCCGCCATCCACTGCGTGCTCAACCTGCTGCAGGCGGGCGACCACGTCATCGCCGGCAACGACCTGTACGGGGGCACCTACCGGATCCTGAAGACGCTCTACGCCAAGTTCGGCCTAGAGACGACCTTCGTCGACCTCACCGACCTGCAGCAGTTGGAGGCGGCGTTCCGCCCCAACACCAAGCTGGTCATGCTGGAGACGCCGACGAATCCGCTGCTGCGCTGCTGCGATCTGCGGGCGCTGGCCAAGATCTGCAAGCGACACAAGGTGCTGTCGATGGCAGACAACACGTTCGCGACGCCGTACCTGCAGAATCCGCTGGCCCTCGGCTGCGACATCGTCGTGCACTCGACGACGAAGTACCTGGGCGGCCACAGCGACGTAGTCGGTGGCGTCCTGGTCAGCGACGATGCCGAGCTGCACAAGCGGCTCGCGCACTTCCAGAACTCATGCGGCGGTACGCCAGGCCCGATGGACTGCTTCCTGGTCCTGCGCGGCACCAAGACGCTGCACGTGCGCATGGAGCGTCACTGCGAGAACGCGCTACAGGTCGCCAAGTGGCTGTCGGCCCATCCGCGGGTCGAACGCGTGCTGTATCCGGGCCTGCCGAGCCACCCCAACCACGCGATCGCCAAGCGGCAGATGCGCGCTGGTGGCGGCATGGTGTCGGTGGAACTGAAGGCCACCGTCGCCCAGGCCAAGAAGGTGTGCTCGTCCTTCGGCGTGTTCTCGCTGGCAGAGAGCCTCGGCGGGGTCGAGAGCTTGGTCGACCACCCAGCGTCGATGACCCACGCGTCCATCCCGGCCGAGGAGCGACGGCGCAGCGGATTGCAGGACGGGCTGATCCGCCTGTCCGTCGGCATCGAAGACGCCGACGATCTGGTCGCCGACCTCGACCAGGCGCTGCGCCGCCTGCGCTGACCTCGGCGATCAGGACTCGGATCCTCGCTCGCTGCTCAGCAGCGAAGGCCGCCAAGAGAGGACCCCCGCGAGCCCGCTCCCGACTTGCTCTCGGGCACTCAGGCCATGCCCTGGGCTTCGTTGCCGCCACTCGCCTTGCGCGGCTTGACCGCGGGCGCGTCATCTTCGTCGCCGTCGTCGAGCGACAAGTTGCCGACGTCCTCGCCGGACACCTTCTTGCGCATCAGGCGACCGACCTTGAACTTGACGATTCGCTTCGCGGGAACCGGAACCTTCTCCAGCGTGCGCGGGTTCTGCGCCAGCCGGGCCGCGCGCTCACGCGACTCGAACACGCCGAACTCGCGGAACTCGAGACGATTGCCGTCTGCAAGCTCGTCGATGATCGCATTGAGAAACGACTGGATCACATCCTTCGCGACAACCTTGGTTACGCCGGTCTGCTCGGCAATGCGATGGACGAGTTCCTTCTTGGTAATGGTCTTCACCTGAACCTCCTGGGGGTAGCTGGCGACCGAACGACACCTCCGCTGCGCGTTCGCATCAAGTCTCGACGGACTATACTGTTGCGAACAGTCTGTCGACAAGGATCCCCAACTTGCCCACGGTCGTGATCAGCAGCCCCGGGTGGCCCACCATCGCCGCCGAGCTCCGACTACCCGGGGACCTGGCCCGCGCTGACCAGGGCATCGCGATCACGGACCATGCCTCCAGCTGGGTCCGACGCATTCGCACCGGGAAT
>CAMAUH010000259.1 GCA_945861365.1 Candidatus Kuenenia stuttgartensis | reverse complement strand
CACTCGCTTCGGCGTGCCGAGCGTGCTGCTGATCGACTTCGCCCGCCGCCTGCCGCCGCACCTGCAGGGCTTGCAGGCCGGCCAGCAGCCGCAGGTCGACTCGCGCTACCAGCAATGGTGGCACACCGCCGACGACAACCTCGACGCGATGGACAGCGACTCGCTGGCGTTCGCCGGCAACCTCGTCATGCAGGCGTTGCCGCAACTCGAGGACTTCGTGCTCGGCAAGAAGAAGTGAGCAGGACCCGAACGATGCGCGCCTCCACGACCCTCG
Organism: Candidatus Kuenenia stuttgartensis; assembly: GCA_945861365.1. Taxonomy (GTDB): domain Bacteria; phylum Planctomycetota; class UBA1135; order UBA1135; family UBA2386; genus UBA2386. The sequence continues at coordinate 6,149 of CAMAUH010000259.1, read as the reverse complement.
CCCTGCTGGTCGGCGCCCTCGGCGCCTGCATGGGCGCTTCGATGGCCTATCGCGCGCCACAGAACGGTGCTGCGAGCCAGGCGCCGGCGCGCAAGGCGCAGGAAGAGATCGACAAGCGCACCGCGCCGACGCTGACCGCGGTGCGGGCCCCCGCCGACGTCGGTGAACGCGCCATGGCGCACGCGCGCACGCTGACCGGCTTCGGGCCGCGCTACCCGGGCACGCCGGGCTGGACGCAGCAGCTCGACCACATCCAGCGCACGCTGGAAGGACTCGGCCTGACCGTGCAGCGCGACACGTGGACCGACCGCAAGGAACGCATCACGTTCACCAACCTGTCGGCGACGATCGCCGGCACGAAGAAGGAGCGCATCGTGCTCGCGTGCCATCACGACACGAAGTGCACCACGGGCCACCCTGACCCCGACAACAACTTCCACTTCGTCGGCGCCAACGACGGCGCGTCGGGCGTGGCGCTGCTGCTGGCGCTGGCGCCGGAGCTGCAAGCGCGCACCAACGCGGCGACGATCGAGCTGGTGTTCTTCGACGGCGAGGAGAGCCTCGACTGGCGCTGGAACGACGGCGCGCGCGCGATGTTCGGCAGCAAGCGCTTCTGCAAGCGCCACCGCGACGCCGAGCTGCTCGGCGAGTCGCCGCGCATCGGTGCGCTGGTGCTGCTCGACATGGTCGGCCGCAGCGACCTGCACATCCAGGAGGAGCTCTACTCGACGCCGCAGCTGCGCCAGTTCGTGTGGAGCGCGGCGGTCGCGACCGGGCACGCAGCGCAGTTCTTCCAGCGCGCGGAAGCCGCCAGCGACGACCACATGCCGTTCCTCGACGTCGGCATCCCGGCCGTCGACCTGATCGACCTGAACGGCAACCCGCACTGGCACAAGGCGACCGACACGATCGAGCACCTGTCCGCGGCGAGCCTGCAGAAGGTCGCCGACGTGGTGCTGACGATGCTGCCGGCGATCGAAGCCGCCTACATCGCCCGGCGCGACTGACCAAGAAGCGCGCTGCCATCGCCGCAGCGCCCCCGCTCGTCGCATTCCTGGACGCCGGCCACCGCGCGCAGTGCAGGGATGCCACCGGCGGTCCGATCGGGTCCCCACGACCAAACAGGGGACCATGCATCCATTGCTCAAGACCGGCATCACCGCCGCTCTGCTCGCTCTCTCGACTCCTGCCCAGCAGAGTCACCCCGACCGCCAACCGGCTCCGCGCGGCCAACATGAACGGCCCCGACCGCCCCAACCGGGCCGCAGCGACGCAGCCGAAGGGCGCAATGCGCGCGCGGGCGATCGGCAGGGGGGTGCAACGACACAAGGAACCGGCGCCGCGGAGGCACCGCCTCGCGGTGGCCAGCCGGGCGGCGAAACGCGCCCCGCCGGCGCCCAGGAGCTGACGACCGAGCAGCGTGAGAAGCTGGCCCGCCAGTTCCTCGAGAAGCACCCCGAACTGGCGCAGCAGCTGCGTGAGCGGGCGGATGCCGACGGCGACGGCAAGCTCAGCGACGCCGAGCGCGCGCAGATGAAGCAGCTGGTGGAAGCGAGGCTGAAGGAGAGCCACCAGCAGGCCGAGCAGCGCCGCGAGGACCGCCGCGAGGAGCGCAGCGAGGAACGGCGCGAGGAGCGTGGCGAGCAACGCCGTGACGAGCGCCGGGACGACCGCCGCGAGCGCGCCGACACCAACGACGACGGCCGCGTCGGGCCGCGCGAACGGCAACGCGCGCAGGAGCGCCGCGACGGCGCTGGCCCAGAAACGCGGAGCCGCCAGCAGGGCGACACCGCGCGCCCGGCAGGTTCCGGTTCCGGCGAGCGGCCCGCTCGCGAAACCCCGCGCTCGCAGGCGCCAGCCCGCGGCCGCGGCGGGCACTGAGCCGCGCGCTCGGCGGTGGTGTGCGACACGAGCGCCGCTAGTCTGCCGCGATGCCGACCGTCGTCCGCGCCGACCGCACCATCCACTTCGTGCGTGAGGGCGACGGCCCGGGCGTCGTGCTGATCCCCGGACTCGGGGCCGGCGCGCGGTTGTTCGGCACGCTGCCGCGCCGTTTCGCGCGCTCCGGCTTCACGTGCGTTGCGGTCGATCCGGTCGGCCTGTCGCCATCGAGCCCGCTGCCCGGCGGCATCTACGACTTCGCGCAAGCCGCGCACGACGTGCTGGCGGTCGCCGCGACGCTGCCGGCACCGGTCGCCCTGGTCGGCACGTCGCTCGGCGGCAAGGTCGCGCTGACCGCGGCCGCCATCGGCAGCGCGCACGCGCAGCGCCTCGTGATGCTGTGCAGTTCGGCGCTGCAGACGATGCGCAGCCGTTCGGTGTATCGCTGGTTCGAACTGCTGTGCACGCAGTTCGACGGCCGCCACCTCGGCGAACTGACCGCGCCGTTCCTGTTCGGCGAGACGTTCCACCAGCAGAAGCCGGGCGTCGTCGCCGACATCGTGCGCGCGACGAAGCCGAGCGACGAAGCGCGCGCGTTCATGCTGGCGCAGGCGCGCGCGCTGCAGGCCTTCGATGGCGAAGGGCTGTGTGCGCAGGTGCGCTGGCCGACGCTGTGCCTGGCCGGCGGCGAGGACACGCTGACGCTGCCGCGCGAAGTCGCCGCGACGGCCGCGCGCATCGCCGGCGCCGAGCACGAGTGCTTCGCGACCGCCGGCCACAGCCTGCTGCTCGAGAGCGCCACGGCGTTCGACCGCGTCATCGCGTTCCTGCGGGCCTGAACGTGGCGACGCCGCCGGTGCCCCTCGTGCTGCTACCCGGCATGGACGGCACCGAGATCCTGTTCGGGCCGCTGCTGGCGCACCTGCCGCCATCGCTAGCACCACACGTCGTCACCTACCCGAGCACGGGACCGAACGGCTACGACGACGTGTATCCGCTGGTGCACGCCGCCGTCGCGGCGCATCCCGGCTGCATCGTGCTCGGCTGGTCGTTCTCCGGGCCCTTGGCGGTGCGCGTCGCCGCAGCGCTGCCGACACACGTGCGCGGCGTGGTGCTGGCAGCCTCGTTCGTGCAGGCGCCGATGGCGTGGCTGCGCTGGACCGGCCCGCTGCTGCAACCGAGCACGGTCATCGCGGCGCGCGTACTGCGGCGGCTGCCGCTGTGGCTCGGGCGCCCCGCCCACGATCCGTTGCGCCGCGACAAGGCGCGCATCTGGCAACGCGTGCCTGGCCGAACTCTCGCAGCGCGAGCGCGCGCGATCCGCACCGTCGATGCCAGCACCCAGCTGCAGCAGGTTCGACAGCCGCTGCTGTACCTGGCCGGCGCCGACGATCGGGTCGTGCGGCCGCACAACCTGGCGACGATCCGGCGGCTGCGGCCGGACACGCAGGTCGCGACGCTGCCGGGTGGCCACTTCGCGCTCTACAGCGCGGCGCCCGCGGCCGCGGTGCAGCTGGCGGAGTTCGCTGCGGCAACGGCCGCGCGCGAAGCGTGACCGCGGCTCCGCCGAATCGGTGCCCGCTGCCGCAGAACCTGGCGCTGGTGGGCATCGTGTTCGCGCAACAGGCCTTCGTGTTCGACCCGCCCGCCAACGGACTCGGTCTGACCACGACCAACTCGGGCCACGGCCTGATCACGAACGTGCGCTGAGCGATCGCGCCACCACCGCCGGGGTGGTGGCCAGGCCGTCTTGGCGAAAGCGTGTTCGCGCATTCACGGGCACCTGCACGCGGCCCAGCAGACTGCTGCGGTGCCAGCTTCGACGCTGTTCTCCTCGGTGCTCGCGACGGCTGCTGCCTTCGGCACCTACTTCGCGATGTACGGCTTCCGCAAGCCGTTCACCGCGTCGAGCTACGCGGAACAGGCGTGGCTCGGCCTCGACGTGAAGACGCTGCTCGTCGCCGCACAAGTGCTCGGCTACACGGTCTCGAAGTTCGTCGGCATCGCGGTGATCGCGCAGATGCCGCGGCAACGGCGGGCGACGACGCTGGTCGCACTGATCGCGATCGCCGAGCTGGCGCTGCTCGGCCTGCCGTTCGTCGAAGCCCCGTGGAACGCGCTGCTGCTGTTCCTGAACGGCTTGCCGCTCGGCATGGTGTTCGGCCTCGTGCTCGGCTTCCTCGAAGGCCGCCGCCACACCGAGGCCATGACCGCCGGGCTGTGCGCGAGCTTCATCCTGGCCGACGGCGCCGCGAAGTCGCTCGGCGCCTGGCTGCTGGCGCAAGGCGTGACCGAGGCCTGGATGCCCGGCATCGCCGGCCTGCTGGCCCTGCTGCCGCTGCTGCTCTGTGTCGCACTGCTCGCGCGCACGCCACCGCCGAGCGCGGCGGATGTCGCGAGCCGCAGCGAACGCGTGCCGATGCCGCGCGCCGAGCGGATCGCGTTCTTCCGCCGCTACGCGCCCGGCTTGTCGGCGCTGGTGGCCGGCTACCTGCTGCTGACGCTGGTGCGCAGCCTGCGCAGTGACTTCGCGCCCGAGCTGCTGCGCGAACTCGGCGATCCGGTGGCACCTTCGGTGTTCGCGACCTCGGAGACGATCGTCGCGTTCGGCGTGCTGCTGGTCAGCGGTGCCACCGTGCTGGTGCGCGACCACCGCGCCGCGTTCCGGGCGTCGATCGGCATCGCCATCGCCGGTTTCGCGTGCTGCTTCGGCGCGCTGCTCGGGCACCACGGTGGCCAGCTGTCGGGCTACGCGTTCCTGGTGCTGCTCGGGCTCGGTCTGTACGTGCCGTACGTGCTGGTGCACACCACCGTGTTCGAACGGCTGGTCGCGATGACGCGCGACCGCGGCAACATCGGCTTCCTGATGTACCTCGCCGATTCGTTCGGCTACCTCGGCTACGACGCGGTGCTGTTGGCGCGCGGCACGTTGCGCGGCAGCGGCGCACTGCTCGAGTTCTTCGTCGTCACCGCGTGGGTCGTGGCCAGTCTCGGCATGGTGTGCTTCGCAGCGGCCGGCTGGTGGCTGCTGCGCACCACGGCGCGCGAGCGACCTAGCGCCGACAGAGCCGCGCCACCTGCAGGAAGTGTGCGAGCGGCGCCGTCACCATCCCGGTGATCTTGGCGGCTTCGTCCCAGCGACGCACCTGCACCGCGGTCGCCGCGTGCGGCCGGGACAGGAACGCGGTCGCCTCGGCCGGCGTCATCACGCCGCCCTGCAGCCGCAGCGTCGTCAGCGACACCGGCGACAGGCTCGCGTGGTACCTCGGCTCGGCCAGACACAGATAGCGCTTGGCTTCGACGTGCAACGCGATCGGCTGCGTGACCGCCTCGCCGAACCACTGCGCCAGGTGGTTCGCACCGATCCACTCATGGCGATCGTCGACGCCGTCCGCCAGGGCTCCCCCGGCATCCGGATGCAGCAGATGGCCGAAGTCGTGCAGCAGAGCGGCCGTGATCGATGCCGAACTGGCACCGGCCCGCTCGGCGGCGGTTGCGCACTGCAGTGCGTGCTCCAGCTGCGTGACCGCCTCGCCATAGGCGAGCCCACCGCGCCGCACGAACGCCTGCTCGAGATGTTCGATGGGATCCACGCCGTGGGCCGCGCCGAGGCTCATGTCCGACTCCACTGCTGCACGGTCTGTTCGCCGAGTGCCAGCGAGCGGGTCATGCCGGAGCCCCCGACGCCGGTGACGATCTCGACGCCAGGCTGCGGCATGGCGCGGAACACCGGCTCGCCGCCGCGCCGCTGCGCGTAGACCCCGGTCCAGCGCGACGCGATCGACGGGTTCGGCGCGCGCAGGAACCGCTGCAGGTAGTCGAGGATGTGCCATTCGGTGGCCGCCGACAGCCCCGGTGCGAACTCGCGGCCGTACTCGTGCGAATCGCCGACCACCAACCGGCCGTCGTCACCCTGCGACACCAACACATGGATGCCGCGCGCCAGCTGTTCGGGGAACGTACGCACCAGGCGTTCGCGCAGCCGGTCGAGCGACGGACAGCCGGCGAAGCCCTTGTAGTGCAGCAGCGTCAGGCCGGCCGCGAGCATCGGCCCGAGCCGGAACGTCGCCGGCTGCGGCCCCAGGGCCAGCATCTGCAACTTGCAGCGATGCAGGTCGCTGGCCGCGAACACCGCCGGGAACAGGCTCGCGAAGTCGTCGCCGGAGCAGACGACGATGCGCCCCGCATGGCAGCGCGTGCCATCGGCGAACCGCGCGACCCCATCGGCGATGTCGACCACGGCCGTGGCGTAGCGCACGTCGGCACCG